>JAGUWE010000095.1 GCA_020062525.1 Patescibacteria group bacterium
AATTAAATCAAAGGGGCGGACAAATTCAAATTCAGTTTTTCGGGAAAGCAAACGGCGGTTTCCGCCAAAGGCGGACAGGCTGTTCCAATTTTTTCCGCCGCATTGAAACACTTAAGAAAATCGCCAAGGGATTAAATGTAAGCGTTACCTGCCCGCTCTTGGAGAGATGATTTAATCAAATAGAAATATGCAAAAAGAAGCCAAAGCGCTTGGCGGTTTTGTTGAAGATTGACAATTTTATCAACCCTGCTAAAATTATTATAACGTAATAATCAACCCTGCTAAAATTTATGTATATTCATCGAGAATTAGAAAAAAAGATAGCGCCTTTTGTTAAAAGAAAGGAAGCATTGTCAATTATCGGGCCAAGGCAGGCGGGTAAGACCACTTTCATTAAGTTTATAGCCAGCGAACTTGAAAGGCAAAAGAAAAAAGTAAAGTTCATCACTTTTGAAAAAAGGGGAGATTTAGAATTGTTTCAAAATAGCATTGAAGATTTCAAGGACTTAATAAGCGAATACCAGTATGTGATTATTGATGAATTTCAGTACGCTAAAGATGGAGGGCAAAAACTAAAATATCTTTACGATACCGCAAAAGTGAAATTTATTATTTCCGGTTCGTCATCGCTTGAGCTCACTTTCCAAACCGGCAAGTATATAGTTGGCCGCCTGCTGGATTTTCAATTATTGCCTTTTTCTTTCAGGGAGTTTTTATCTTTTCAAGATAAAGAACTTCATCGGTTGTTAGAGCGCCGTGTTAATACCGATTCTTTTTTTAATTTTGACATTAAGAGCGGTTTTGGAAAGCAGATAAACAAAAGATTGGCTGATAATCTGGAAAAATACATTATTTACGGCGGTTATCCGGCTGTGGCGTTGTCGGCCACCGAGCAAGAAAAGAAAAAAACATTAGCCGGCATCGTGGAAAATTATCTTCTTAAAGACATAAAGGGATTATTGAATTTAGCGACTGAAGATGAGTTAATCAAATTAAGCAAATTTTTGGCTTTGCAAATCGGCAATATGGTTAAATACGAAGAATTATCAAACGCCTCGGGACTTTCCTACAAGGAAACGCTCAAACATCTGAATATTTTGGAAAAAACTTTTATTGTGAAACTTATCCGGCCGTATTTTACCAACAAACGCACTGAATTAACCAAGAATCCTAAAAGTTATTTTATAGATTTAGGTATAAGGAATTTTTTAATAGACGATTTTCGGCCGCTTCAAGCGAGAAACGATTCGGGAGCAGTGATGGAGAATTATGCTTATAATTTATTACAGAATTTGGGCATGGCCTCCGGTTTAAAATACTGGCGCACTAAAAGCAAAGCAGAAGTTGATTTTGTTGTTGAGAAACAGCGAAATATTTATCCGATAGAAACAAAATACGTTTCCAAAAAAATTATCGGGAAAAGTTTTTACAGTTTTATTGACAAATTCAAGCCAAAAACCGGCATTATTTTAACTAAAGATTATTTGGGAGAAGAGAAAATAAAAAACACAAAAGTTAAGTTTATTCCGTTAAGTTATTTTTAAATTTCATTGAATCACGATGGAAACATTAACCAAAATCACCAAAGCGTTAGAGGTTAGGATTGATGATTTAATAAAGTAATAAGCTATGAGAAATTATAAAGGAGTTATTATTGAGGAATCTTTAGAAAATAAAGATGTTCTCAAAAAAGTAAAAGTTGTTTCAACCAAAGTTGAAAAAGTTACAAACGAACATAAAACGCCGTGGCTTTCGCAGTGGACTTTACACACTGTTGAGATACCGGAAAGCGAAGCCAAAGCCGTAGCCGAGGAAATAAGCAAATCGCTTGACCACGCGCACGGCGGCTCGTGGTATGCCGATTACAAAAACTATACTCACCATTACATTATTTTCCGTGATAAGATTTTTTACATAGACCGAAAAAGCAAAGAACAGTATGATGAAGCGAAACGTTACGGTATTTCGCTCGGCATACCGGAATATCAAGTCGATTTTCACCCC
>JAGUWE010000032.1 GCA_020062525.1 Patescibacteria group bacterium
GTTAAAGATGCTTTAGAAAAACTCCAATATGACCTTTATTATATTAAAAATCGTTCTCTTGTTCTGGATTTAGCTATCATTCTAAAAACTATTAATATTGTAATTAGAGCTCTGGGACGTTAACTTAATTACTATAACTTTTCTTCATTTTTAGCCATTTTAAAAAATAAGAAATGGCTTTTTTAATTCTCATTGGCAACTTCTGCCGGCCTTCACGTGTAAAAAATGATTGAAAAATTATTTTAATAAAATACCAATAGCCATTTTCGAAACGAAATAAAAGCATTTCGTAAAGCTGCTTGATTTGCCGACTTGATAATTCGTCGGTATGGTGAACTACATTTAAACGAGCATCAAATTTTAAATAATCAAAAGTTTCGATCTGATTCTTGGCTAAAAGTATATCCCAAAGCTTGGAGCCGGGCAAAGGAGTGGTGATGTGAATTCTGATTTTGTCTGGTTTAACTTCTTTAATCAGCTTAGCGGTCAGTGCCACATCTTCTTCGGTTTCTCCGGGAAATCCGACCATAATAAACATCAAGGATTTGACTCCCGCTTTCTTGGCTAAGGAAAAAGTTTGTTTTATGTCTTCAACGGTGATATCCTTTTGAATTATTTTTAAAACCTTGGGTGAACCGCTTTCCACGCCCCACCAAATCCAGCGAAACCCGGCCTTTCTCATTTTTTTTAAAATTTCCAAATCCACAAAACGGCTGCATCTGCCTTGAACCATATAACCCAATTTATCCAATCCCCTTTTAATTATTTCATCGCAAATTTCCAAGATCCACTGGTTTTGTTGAGCGCTCATACCAATAAATTCATCATCGTAGATTTGGACTGAATTAACGCCGTATTGCTTGTGATAAAATTCTATCTCATCAACCACTTTTACGGGATTACGGAACCTTGGTCGCCTTTGCTGCAAGCAACAAAAAAGACAACGATGGGGACAACCTCGCGAGGCAAACATCACCGCATTGGGCCGGGCAATGCCTTCGTGCTGGCCATGGACGCCGCTATAATGATAAAAATCTGGTTCAAGTAAATGATAGGCAGGCCAAGGAATAGTATCAAGATCAAGGATTAATTCCTGAGGAACTGTTCTTTTAACCTGTCCACTCTCCCGATAAACAATGCCGTGCACCTCCCCAAAAGAAATTTTTCCGGAAAAATAATCAGCAAGCTGTACTATTGTTAACTCTGCTTCGCCCATAATGACAAAATCAATAAAATTATTTTCTGAAAGAGTTTTTTCTGATTCTAAAGTGGGGCCAAAACCGCCAATGATAATTTTTGCTTGTGGTAAGGCCTCCCTGGCTAAACGGCAAGTTTCAATCAGAGAAGGCATGCTTAAAGTGGTAGCTGTAACTCCAATGATATCCGATTTTTCAATTTCAAAACGCTTTCTTAAATCTTCTAAAGACAGACGCAATGCCGCCGCATCTAAAACTTTTGCTGAATAATTATTTTTCTCTAATATCGCTGCCAAATATAAAAGTCCAAGCGGCGGGCTGTTGGCTCCGCCTTGCTTGCTGTAAGAAAGAGGCGGGTTAATTAACAATGCCTTCATAAAAAATTATCTAAATTTTAACAAAAATTTTTCCGGCATAAAAGAAAGCCAATGTTTTCCCCAGCGCCAATCAATCAAAGCGCTGTATAATTTAAGCAACAAATGCAAAGGGGTATTGTTTAATCTTTTATTCCGCAGTCGCAAAAATTTAATAGAATAAATAACATTCTCAATAATCTTTTTCATCCGAGGAGTAACCCACGGATTTTTGATAGTACTAAAATCATACTCGGCCCATTCTTCCAAACTCCGCGGCGGCTTAAACCCTGCTTCAACGCTTAAATCATACAAAGCAATCCCGGGATAAACTGTAAAAACACGCCAGGGCGGTATTCTTACATAAGGATTAATCTTTTTCATTTTTAAAATTAAATCAGTAGTTTGATATAAATCAGCGATCGTCTCGTCAGGAAAACCAGCCATAAAGGTATATTTGGCATTGATATTAAAACGATGCATTTTTTCCATTGATTTAATAACTTGTTCATTAGTAATATCTTTGCAAATAATCTTTTCCACCCTTGGAGAGCCCGACTCTATGCCTAAAAACAAGGTTTTAAAACCGGCTTTTTCTAAAAGATGCAAAAAATTATCATCCATCCTCTCAGCTACATAATCAATTCGACAACAACTGGAAAGTTCTATCTGCCACCCCTTATCAATAATTGCCTGGCAAATTTTCTCTGCTCTTTTAATATCAACAAAAAATTCATCGTCCTGAATATTAAAAGAGTTAATTTGATAATCTTTGATTAATTTTTCCATTTCTTCAATCACTCGCTGCGCTGTTTCTCCTCGCCAGCGCCGTTTGTTATATTCTTTATTATAGCAAAAACCGCAACGATGCGGACAGCCGCGCGAAGTAAAAAGAACAATTTCCCTGCCTGGATGGCCGGAAGTGTATGTTATTTTTTTGATATACTTTTCTACCTCAACTAAATGATAAGGAATGGATGGCAAACTCTCCAGGTCAATAAATGGCCGATTAGGATTGCAAAAAACTTCATTATTTTTTTTATAAGTAAGGCCTAAAACATTATCTAACGATTCATTATTTTTTAATTTATCAACTAATTCCAAAAGCGTTTCCTCGCCTTCTCTAACTATGACTATATCAATCAAGGGATGAGTTAAGGTTTGTTCTGGCAATAAGCTCGGATGCACTCCGCCCCAAACCACCGGGATCTGGCTTTTTTCTTTGACAATTCGCGAAGCTTCCAAAGCATTTAAAATTTGCAGTCCGGTCATTACACTAAAGCCGACTAAAAACGGTTTTTTGGCAATTTCTTCGGTTAAAATTTCCCGCCACCTTTTTTCCAATCTTTGGTCAATGATTTTAACCGAAAAACCGGCCTTAACCAAAGGCGCAGCAATAGTTAATAAACTTATTGGCAAAAGATAATCTTCTTTGCCTTTTTGAAGTTTGGAAAAAAATAAAATTACATCCGCCATAAAAAGGTTAAATGTTATTACTTCTTGAGAGGAACTTTCCTTAAACTCCCGCTTTCCAGCTCTTTTAAAAAATTATCAATTTGTTCTTCTAAATTAGAATCTAATAACAAAAGTTGATGAGCAATCTCTTTGGCTTTTTCATTTTGACCTAAAACCGCGTAAAGAGGTGCTAATTGAGCCAAGGTTTCAATTTTTTGACTTTTCACTTTATAAAAAGGTAGGGCAAATATCTCTTCTAAGTGTAACAAATCTTCTAAAGTTTTAATAGCTCGCCCATAAAGCCCTACTTGAGTAAATGTTTCGGCTAATTCCCTCATTCTCTTTGGACGCGAGGAAATGCTGCTCGTATAACCAGCTGGATTGCCCAGAGGATCCGGATGTTCAATATTTTCAATTTTTGCTAAATATTGATCAACTAAATCCAGTTTGCCCAAAATAATAGCGGGTCTTAAAGCCAACCAATAGGACTGGGAAATTTTAGGATCCAAATTAATTGACTGCTGAAATTGTTCAAGGGCAAGAGCAGGATTTTTTTGCGCCAAATAAATTGATCCTAAATGATAATAAACAAGCGGATGAGTAGGAAATAATGTTTTGATCTTAATGGCCAAATCTTGAGCTTCTGAAAGATATTTATCTCCGAAGGGAAAAGTAGCTTTATATAAAAACAGCAGCTCACTTGCCAGTGGTAGATTATAAGGTTGAGTTCTGACTAATGGCTCGGTTAGTTGAATTGCTTTTTCATAAAGATTCAATTCTTCCTTATTAAAATTCTTAGCCCATTTAATGACAAAACGATTAAAGGCCAAAAGGGCTTCTGTTTGAGTAAGGCCCTTTTTTTCTGCTACTGATTGATAAATTTCTTTTGCCTCAACCATTTTTTCTTTTTTTTCTAAATTAATCGCCCGCTGAAGTTGTTTTGAAACATAAAAAGTCGGCTCTAAATAAAATAGTAATGAAATTATAACCAAAATCAAACTACCAAAAATAAAACTCTTGCTCAAAATAGCTCTCTTTCCCGATGGCATTTGTTTTCGGGATTGCTCTAAAAAAATCAATAAACCCAAAGTGATAAAAAATAAAATGTAACTTGAAATGGTATAAAAAGCAAATAAATTAAAAACAAAATCAGCCGATATAAGACCAATAATAACAATTAAAGAAAAGCGAGGAATAACTCTTTGATTAAAAACCTTTAGCCAACTTATTAAAATGATAACAAGTAAAAAAAGATAAGCAGCAATTCCTAACAAGCCACCGCTAACTAAATGTTCAATAATTATGTTATGAGCATGCTTAAACCAAAAAGCTGCGCCTTCATCTTCTAAAAGTTGGGCCGGAAAGTGAGTAAGATAAGCATAATCAAAATTAGCCCAACCCCAACCGAAAAGCCAAAACTGAAAAAGGGACTCGAAGCCGGCTTGCCAAATTAAAAGTCGCCGAAAGATTGAGGATTCAATGGAAAAGGAGAAATCAGTTAACTTTTTAAAGGGTCCTTTTTGTAAAAATTGCCAATCAACCAAATTAATCATTGCTACAATTATCAAAATTAAGCTAATTATAATTAAACTCCCTAAAATAGTCCTCAAAATTCCACGAGAATAAACAATCAAACTAATAATAACTATTGTTAAAATACCAAAAACAACACCCAAAAACCCTCCTCGCGTTTGAGTGGTAACAATTAAAAATAATTCCAAAATAATTACTAAAAGATAATAATAAAATCGCCAATTGCGCCAAGAAAAAAGAGTTAATAAAAATTTTTTAAAAGTTTGTGATTTGGTAATTAGCAAATTTGAAATAAATTGATGGAGTAAAAAAATGGCAAAAAAAATGTTAAAAAGCAAGAAATGAGCAAAATAAAGAGGGTTACCAAAGAATGACTCTGCTCTAATCCACCCCCCCAGCGACTGATAAATAATAAGTGTTTCTTGCAAACCTTTTAAACTGACTAAAAAACTAAAAAAAACTGAGATTTCTAACAAAATTAACCATTGTTTCTTTTCACGAAGTATTGCCAATAAAATAATGATAAAAACTAATGAGTGAAACAAACAAAGCAAACCGTCGGCGTATTCTAAACTGCCATATAAACTTTTACTTAAATTTTGACCAAAAATTGAAGTTAGCAAAAGTGCTGCTAAATAAATAATAATCGCCCAAAGAACTGGACTTTGAAGACGAGGTCGATATTCTGGATTTAATTTAACTAATAAACTATAAAAAATGACTAAAAGATCAATTAAAAAGATAAAAGCCAAGGCCTTGGGAATAACATAAGGATAAATAGTGCCACCATAAAATAATAAAGTTAGAGGAACTAAATAAACTATAAAGAAACAAATATTTTTTAAAAATTTTTCTTTCTTTTTTAAAATAGTTGACATATAAATTTAAAGGGGCTATCGGTTTCACAGATAATTTGATAATTAATTATTATCTGCTGATAAATATAGCCCAGGGAAACAACTAAAGTCCACAAAATAAAAAGTAAAGCCAATGGTTTTTTGGAGATAAAAAATCCACTTGGATAATCTTTGTCATTCATATTTTTAATTTTTATTTATTGAATTGTTAACTTGATAAACTCTGCCATCGGGCCAATCATAAACCTCATTTAAAATCCCTTGATTTATTAATTGTGGATTTTCTTTAAGAAAATTGAGAGTTGGCTTAGTATAATATTCAGAATAATTAGGCACGATAAGATGAGTTATATCTAAAAATCTTAAACGATCTATAAATTCAGTTTCAGAGGACAAACTAATCCAGAAAGGTAATTCCCTGAAACCATAAATAACTACCACTGGCTTTTTCAAATAAAATATACGAGGATCAATAGTTAGAACTTTAATTTTTGGATTGATAAGTTGATTCAGATAAACAATGCCGGGGTGAAAGCGATGATATTGAGGAATTTGAGCAGGATAATTAGGTAAGACGGAATAAATAAAATCATTGTAATTGCTTATCGGCCGAGACTGTTTTGCTAACCAATTTATCTTAGGCACTCGAAAAGTTATCTGAATACTTAGCCAAACTGTTAAATAAATAAACATTACCAAAAAAATCCCCGAGCGAATAAAAATATTTTTATTTTGCCAAAGCTGATCAATTACCAATCCCGCAAGTAACATTAAAAAGGGCCAAGTAAAAATACTATAACGAACAAAATCATTAAAATTAAAAATACTAATAATTGCCCAATTTTTAACAAAAGCTAAATGCAAGGCGATGGAAATAAAAGTGATTAACAATAATGATTTCGTGCCCTTCGGCCAATTTTTAAGAAAAAAAAGAAAGGGTAAAAAAATTAAAAGACCTATGCCTAAATAAGAATGCATAGTAACTAACCAGGGCAATTGAATAAGATGTTTTAAATTTAAAGCTTTAATTTCAATTACGGAAAATGTTTGCCAACCAACTGGATTGCTTCCCCAAAAGGGAAAAAAGGGGAAACCGCTATAAAACCAATTATAAATTAACCATGGGGCTGCTAATGCCAAAATTATTAAACTAAAAATAAAGTCTTGTTTAAATTTGCTAAAAAAATCAGAGGAAAATCTAATAAAAATTTTGCCCGCAATTAAAATAAAACAAGCAACCACAAAGAAACCAAAATTTAACTTTATAGATACCCCGGTACCTAACAAAACTGCGGCTAAATATAAAAATTTATTTTCAGGACTTTGATACAAAAAAAGAAAAATGAGATATAAGGCACAAACAGCGAAAAGGGTTAAAATAATTTCTTGCAAGACTAACTCGTAAAATAAAGTATAATAGGGCGTGAAAAAGAAAATCACAGCCGAAATTAAACCAACTCTTTTGTTAAAAAAACGGCTGCCAAAAATATAAATTGCCAATGGCGCTAAACTATTAAGTAAAACGATAAGAATCTTTGCTAAAGTATAACCAGTTAAGAGAAAACCAACTGTCGTTAACAAATGAATGTGGGAATGCAGATAAGATTGCCAAAAATTAGGCAAATTAATAATCCCTCCTTCCTTGGCAAATATTTGAGGAACATTTAGATGATAGGAAAGCTCTTCGGAATGATGAGGCGGAGTTAAAGCGGCAAAAAAAACAAAAAAAAGATAAAAAATTAAAAGAATCAACCAAAAAACGAAATTTTTTTTAAGAAACTCTAATAAATCCTTGAGGGTTGAAAAAAATGCTCTAAAAAGCAATAAAGTAGTCAAAACAAATAAGCCAGTGATAAATTTTAAGTCAAACATCTGGCTAATACCTAAAACAAATAAAACTAACCAAATCGCTGATAAACCAAAAACGCAGCCAAAAACCAATCGCTGGACTGCTAATTCAAATGATAAACTAAAAAATTTTAATAACTGCTGGCCGACTGAAATAATTAAAAGAAAAAACCAACCAGCTAAGAAAAAAGAAATAAAAATATTTAACCAATCATTTGTTATCATAAATTTAATCTACCCTCACGCCTATTATTTTTTGCTTAATACCTATAGGGGGTTATCCGATAAATCCGAATAAACTCATGGTGGTCTTGGACTTGAAAAACTAAAGCTAAATTGTTATTAGCCAAACACTTCTCCTCTAAATCTTTGGGCCACGAATTATCAATATAAATATATTTATATTGCAAAACTCTTAGATCTTCTGGCAAGCAGGTTTGAATTAAATTTTTATAATTTTGAGCCTCAATCGCTGGCACAGGACGATTAATAGTATAATGATAAGCAGGGGCAAAACGACCAAATAAAACAACGAAGTGCTGATTAATGGAAGTATAGGGTCTTTCTTCTAAATCAGCGACAAAGAACCAATCAGTAATATCTGTATTTTTAGAAATCCAAAATTCGGCTCGCTTTTCCAAAGAACTCATTGGCTCTTTGGGATAAGCAGCAAATAAAACCTGACGCTCTTTGGAAATTTTTCCTAAAGGTAAAATTAAATATACTAACTGAAAAATTAAACCATTCAAAACCATTAAAATAAAAACTAATTTAATCAGCCAAAGCCAGTGCTTCTTTGGCTTCAATTCAAAATAAAATTTTACTAAATAAAGACTTGTTACTAAAGCAAAAAAGGCGCTGGCTAAATAAAAAAAATGTAATAACTCCCTGGGGTAAAGATAATAAACGATAAAAGGGCTTAAAAAAGAAATTAAAGGCACAAAAAACAAAAGAAAAAAAAATTCTTTTGGCACTCTTTTTTTTAAGAAAAAAATTGCTGGCAAAAATAATAATAAAGGAAAGCCAAAATTTATTAAAATTTTTCCGAAAGTGAATTTAGCTTCAGGGGAAGAAACAATATTGTGAGTAAGATCCCCTTGGCTTGGTTCACTCTTCAAGGAAAAAAGAGGCATAAATCTTTCTAAATGTGATAAAACACCGCCTTGCCAATAAGCTAACATAGCGGCTATTAACAAAAAAAATAATAAACCTAATAAAAAATCTCTATTGAATGGCTTGGTTGGTTTTTTGAGAGAAAATCTTTGCCAGATTCTTTTTGCCAAACCCGCTAAAAAAATTCCAACAAGAACAATAAAAATTACCACAAAATAAATTTCTTGACACAAAGCTAAAAAACCAAAAATTAAACCTCCAATTAAAGCAAAACGGGGCCAAGAAATTTTTCTTTGCAGGAAAAGTAAAAAAAGAAGCAAAATCACTAAAATCACTGTGAAACCGAAGGCAGGACTATGATTAAAAATACGATCAATCAAAGGATTAGTCAATTTCCCGCTTGGAATAGATGACAACAACTTGAAAGGATGATCTATGGGCATACCCCCAATAAACTTTTGATATAAAACCCGGGCAAAAGGAAAGACCGTAAGATAGTTTAGTCCACCGGCGTATAAAAGACCAAAGGCACCGACTAATGCTTGCCAAAAATTAGGCCAAAACTGCCAGATTAAAATAAAAGCCAAGAGAAAAATCAGAAAAGAAAATAAAGCGGTCTGTAAATCATAACCTAACCAATAAGGAAGGCCGGTAGTGGAATATAAAATTGCTGAAAATAGATCAACTGCATAATGATAAGCTAAAGGAGCAAGAGGACCAGTAGGATCTCGGGGAGGAAAATTACCATGAGCCATCAAAGAGGCACTGGGAATATGCCAGGGTTGAGAGTCATCCCTCTCCAAAGTTCGCAGAGCAATTAAGCCCTGGATTAGAGCAATTATAAAAGCAACAAGTAAAACTATTTTTATTTGTTTGGAAGAAAATAAAAATTTTTCTCGTTCCTCTGGCTGGCTACTCTTTCTTTTTTGATATTTAAAAAGTATCAAGCCACTTATTAAAAATAATAAAAAAACCAACCAAAAACTTAAAGGTGGTTTAATTAAATAAGAAGCTAAATTAACAAAAAAATTATAACCAATGATTCCTAAGGTCAATCCTAACAGGCCACTTACTAAACGATTCTGCCTGGGAATATACCAATTTGCAAATTGATAACCGGCAAAAGCTAAAACAATAAAAAATAAAATTAATTTTAATAAAATAAACATTTTTTAACAATAACTAAAAAAAATAAATGAGGTCTTTATGTGCCGCGCTCATTAGGCATAGGGTTTACTAACTTTTCCATCAAAGTTAAAGAACGCTCGGCTTGATCTTGAATTAAAAATTTTTCTTTTAGACGTTCGTATCCCTTTTCGCCAAAATTTTTAGCTTTTTCAGTGTTGCTTAATAAATCAATTATCTTTTCGGCTAATATTTTAGTATTAAAAGGATTAACGATGTAACCGGTAACATTATCTTCCACCACCTCCGCCACGCCACCAAAACAAGTGCCAATTACTGGTTTTTTAAAAGCCATAGCTTCTAAACTAACCAGACCAAATGTTTCAAAAAAAATTGAAGGCACAACCACTAAATCAGAAAGTTGATAGTAAGTGCTTAAATCTTCTTGCCCCAACCAGCCAGTGATTATAATGACATTATCTTCCACTCCAATTTTTTTAGCATAATCTAATAAAAAATTAATATAGCCTCCTTTTTTACCTAAAATTAGCAGTCGAACTTCAGGCACTTTTTTGACTATTTGGGATAAGGCCTGAATTAAAAGTTTGCCTCCTTTACCTGAATGTTGTCGACCAACCAATAAAACAATTTTTTTATCGCGAAGATTAAATTTCTGAATTAATAAATGCGGCTGAGTTTTAATCTGATCAAATTCTTCCAAAGGCAAACCATTATAAATATAATCATCAACTGGTATTTTGTTAACCCTTAACAGTTCATAATGAGATTTACTAACCGCTAAAATCAAATCAACATAACCTTTTAAAAAATATCTGATCAATAAATTTCTTAAGGGGAAATATCTAAATCGTTGGCAGATCAAACAATTGAAACTTTTTTTTTGATAATCAACTTTAGGTCTATCGGCAAGATTGTCTGGGTCAAGATAGCAAGTAAATTTCTGATAACAAAAAGGCATTGCATCGTGAACTGTTAAAACAATAGGAATGCCTAACTTTTTTATTATTTTGAAAGAATAATAAGAAAGACCTGAATGAACATTGTGGGTATGAACAATATTTGGTTTTTCTTTTTTAATAATTTCTTTTATTTTACCTACAACTTGCCAATTGATAATTCCCCAATAAGCCCGCAGGCGCATTGGCAAGTTGGTAAACAAACGATAAATTGTAAAATTTTGCTCAAAAAAAATTCCGGCTGATTTTTTTTGACCAACGGTCGTAACCGCCACAACCCTCTGACCCCGCCGGCTATATTCTTTAGCCAAGCGATAGGCAACGGTCTCAGCCCCTCCCCCGCCGTAAGGCGGAAATGTGTCGCTTAGAATTAAAATTTTCATATCATAAAAATTATAACAAAGCTAATAAAAAATGCCAAGATTAGTAAATTTTCACACTTGTTTAGTCCTAACCGTCATGCTGAACCCCGTAATTGTCATCCTGAACTTGATTCAGGATCTACGGGGCAGGCTTATTTCAGCATCTCAGAGATCCCGAAATAAATTCGGGATGACAAAAGGGAATGAGATTGCTTCGCTCCTTTCAGTCGCTCGCAATGACAAGAAGGAAGAAAATTTACTAATTTTGGCTAAACCGGCGATATTCTTCTTAAATAAAATATTCTAATACCTGACTGTTAGTGAAATAAAGGACTTCTTTTTTGTCGGCAATATATTTTAAAATTTCTTCTAAATCTTGCCAAAGATTGTATTTTTCAAGTTCTGCAGAGTGACCCCAAAGATGCCAGATGCCGCCCTTCTTGACTACAAAATCAAAACTGCTTTTGGCTAAGGACCGCCAATTTAAAAAACATTTTAGAGGCAAATTTAACTTTCTAATCCCAGAAAAATTATTGATGAGAGAATCAAATAAATGCCTTGTCAAGTGAAAATGTTTGGCATCTCTTTTTCGCAGTGGAAAAGGATAAATTTGTAAAGTCGTGTCAAACTCAAAAAAATCTCTCGGCTCTAAGATAACAAACTTCTCAATTGTCCTTGCGCCCAAAAAGCCAGCTTCTTTAACTAAGTCCTTAATCTCTTGATTAAATAAGCCGTAGGGATAAGAAAACATTTTAATTTCTTTACCAACAACTTTTTCTAAATAATCCTTTCCTCCTTTAATTTCTTCACGTGCCTCACTCAATGAAATTTCAGTCAGTTTGGGATGAGTTAAAGTATGGACTCCTACCTCCTGGCAAGAACTTATTTCTTGAATTTCCCGGGCAGGAGTTTCGTATTGATTAAATTTAGTTAAATAAAAAGTCCCTTTAATATTATATTGATTTAAAAGTTTGGCTAATTTGAGGTTTTGGGGATGATTATCGTCCCAACTCGTAGTAACAATAATTTTATTCATATTTTTCAGCTATGACAAAACTGTTGGAATAAATAATTTTCCCTTTAGATAATTTATCTAAAATCTTAGAAATTTTTAATAAATACCTGGTGGCTCTTTCTTGTAACTTAGATTTTCTTTTATAAGGATTAAGATAGGTAAAACGGAACAGATCGGCCAGGACCGTATAATTACCGCCATAAGTACCAGATTCAATTATTTTAAAGCCGCTATCTTCAAATATTGAAATAAGACCCTGCTTTGTGAAGCGAAAAAAATCAGAAGGATCAGCATGATAAGGAATAAGAAAAGGTACCGTCACAATGCAAATTCCATCAACTTTTAATATTCGATTAATTTCTTTTGCTACCAACCAAGGTTTTTGAATGTGTTCTAAAACTTGAGAACAAATAATTGTTTCGAATTCTGCGTCTTGAAAAGGAGAGCTTAAAATATCGCCTACAACATCGATATTGGGCCCGGCAACCATATCAAAGGCAACATATTCACTAGTTAATGGCGCGATAATTTTTTTATATTTAGCCGTCCCAGCTCCAAAATCTAACGTCTTGCCCTTAACATACTTAGCGCAATATTTTATTACTTCCCTGGTTTGTTGGAGTTGTAGCATAAATTAGAAGTTTTCTTTTATTAAACTTATCTTATAATTAAAATTTTTTCAACTCTTTGCTTTCTTTTGAAAAGAGGATTTAGAAATTTCAGGTTTTTAAGGATTTAGAAATTTCAGGTTTTTGAATAACGAAAGGTCTTCTCCAAGGGTGGTCCGGAAGGGGTTTGTA
>JAGUWE010000037.1 GCA_020062525.1 Patescibacteria group bacterium
AAGTTCTGATACTATATGGAGTTGCTTTTTTTATACAGATATGTTTAAATTGTATATTACCAAAATAGGTTGGTAATCCATGCCATGGGGGTGTCGTGGTGAACGCATATTAACAAAAGGAGGTACTGTAATGGTAAAAACAACTGCTGAATGGACCGGAGTTATTGTCGTAGGATCTTTTGAGCTTGACTGCCGGCTCTTTGGAGCTACAGGCAGAGCCAAGCCGTTACCATTGAAGATGGTTCACATTGACTGCAAGACGGTCCTGGAGGAAGAGGCGGCTGAGCCTATAGAGAAAGAAGAGAAACCAGAATCAGAGGCGGCAGCTCCGATTGAGACGCGAGAACAGATCTTCTGCCCAAAATGTCAGATACCCCTCCGGGCTGACCAGATCGGGCGAGGGATCGAGACAGAAGTCGGCACCATACTACTCCTTGAGACAGAACTAAATTCTCTGGAGTTCGAGCCAGCAAAACGGGTAACCGCAAATCTTATCGCCGCAGACGATCCCACATTTACTGCAACTGGCTTCGGACGGAGACTCTATGTGATGCCCAAGCCAGCAGCGGTCGGGACTTGGAACCAAGTATTTCATGTGCTGAAAGAAAGCCAGAGAGTGGGCTTCCTCAACCCGATAGTTATCAAAAGGAAGGCCAATGTTGGAATACTTCGGCCGCTCGTCGTGCCCGCGATCGTGTTTGGGGAGGAACGCGCGATACTCGTCCTTGACATGCTCAATGACACGGATTGTCTAAAGGATCCAGCCTCGGTGCCGGATTATCCAAGGATTCTTCCGCCTATTAATGTGGCGGAGTTGGCTAAACCGATCGCTGACGCACAAGCCGCAATTGGCCGCCTTGATCCCGAACGTTGCGTGAACCCAAAGCGGATTCAAATCAAGAAAGTCCTGACGCAGGCCATGGAGCGATCGCTTAAGAGGTAGTGGTGGTCTTGCGTTGATTCACACCCAAATAACCAAAGAGCTGAGCAACTCTCTAAACTGCTTTTTTCTTTTCTTGATTTTAATTAAAGAATTTGCCGCCAAAGAAAAACTTGAAATTGTTAAAGAACGCGGCGAGCCCGCTTGCGGCGGGCGAGTCGCAAATCACGAGGGCTTTTCCTCGCCGCCGCAGGCGGCGAAAAATGTTCGAACTAATTTAAGTATACGGAGCCAGCGTGTGATAGGTTCTGGCGACCGAGAGGCCTATTGTTATTTCGCTTGTAAAAAATTTCCAGAGTCGATGGCTTATTTAATTCAAAAGATTTAAAAGGAGGCAGATTATTTCTGCCTCCTTGTGTTGAGAATTGATGGCTTAAAGTTAACTAGTTGATTAACTACAAAAGAGCAAAAATAACTGAACAATTTTATTGTTCAGTTAAATAAATAGGTTTTCCAACTCAGATTTTGGGGTACTTTTTATCAACAATTGCTTTGGCCATTTCCATATCGCGGATCGCTTGGTAAGAGAGCTGATATTTGGCGCGAAGATACAAAGCAAGCTCAGGTAGATCGCTCTCATGGGACTCAATAAAACCGGCTTCTTTCAACATCGACGAAACCGGGATGCCATAGAATTTTGAAAGCTTTACCAAAGTTTCAATACCGATGGTCTTGAAGGTATCGCCAGTTTCAATTTTGGCAAGATGACTCGGGGCGAGGTTACAGTTCTTGGCGACACTTCGAATACTCATTCCCTGCTCTTTGCGGAGCCCTCTGAGATACTTTCCCAGCTTTGTGATTTCGCGTGAGATGTATTTTCTCGGTTTAGGCATAGGGCGATTTAATGTAAACCAAATCCAATATAATCTGCTATATTCGAAATAACGCAATTCGCAAATAGTAAATTGACCAAAAAACCCTTTATTTGAGGCATAAAAATGAGTTGCCGGTGCCCTATATCAGTTTATTGATATAGTAATTTCTACTGGTGTTGACATCGCATTTCACATCTGATACACTTATGTCATAGTTATGAAAAGCAAGAAAAACCTGTTAGAACAGCTAAAAAACTTGCCCTACTTCGGCAAAGATACCATTCACCAGCTTGGTGGTCAGTTGGGGCTTAAAGTTAATACGGTTGATACCTACATCAGCCGCTTCTTGGGATACAAAGATATTTTTAAGCTCAAAAGAGGGACGTATATATCCGCGGATTTTTATAGCAAAAACAAAGACGATATATCTTATCCGTTTTATTTGGCTAATATTATTTACAAACCCTCGTATGTGAGTTCGTGGGCCGCGCTTCAGTACTATAATCTCACCACAGAGTCGATACGCGCCGTTACTTCAGTAACACCTAAGGCTACCAGAACCTACGACACAAAAGTGGGCAATTTTTCCTATCAGTCAATTCAGAAAGAACTATTCACGGATTTTTCTTCAGTGAACGGAAAGTTTAACTTTTTCATCGCTTCTCCGGCTAAGGCCCTGTTTGATTTACTCTATTTTAAGACCCCCCAGTTTCGTGGAGTTAAGATGGAAAATATTAAATCGCTGATTGAAGAGTTACGAATAGATATTGATGAAATGGATAAAAACGAGCAGGATAAATTTTATGAAATGATTAAAAAACACATTAACCATGAACCATGAGTGAACAGATTTTAACTACATTAAAACGGAAACTTGACGATCTTGCCGCCTATGGCGAGCTTGATGCCGAAACGCGTCGTAATGTTCTTAAAGAGGAGTTGCAGTTTTATGCGCTCAATTTTATTTACCACCATTCGGAATACAGCAAATGGATTATGTATGGCGGTTCTGCCCTTCGCATCATTCACGGACTTGATCGCATGTCGGTTGATTTGGATTTTGAAGTTTCTCATGCGATAACCGAGAAATTTTTAGAGGAGCTTAAGAATGAAATTGAAGAACACTTCAAAAATACATATGGCGTTAGGGCTGATTTCCTAACAATAAAAGTAACTACCGGGAGAGGATTACTCCTCAAGTTCCATGTAGGAGAGGAATTAAGTTTCGGCCACCCTTCGAAACAGGTGCATATAAAAATTGATCTGAATCATTTTGTTGCCCCAAAGACGGTGCATGAGCGCAGACCCATAAATCAGGATCAGCTTTCTTTTGTGATTGTGACCTATAATATGTCGGCTCTCATGGCAAGCAAAATTGCGGCTATTTTTCTTCGTGGGACCCGTGGAATTGGAGAAGCCGTTTACGAAGAAAAAGGGCGGGATATTTACGACCTTCTCTGGTACATGAATAAAAAGGTAGTGCCGGATTTTGATTACCTCGTGGCCAAAGGGATTGATATAAAAGATCCTCAGGCTCTTTTTGATAAGCTTACCCTGCAGATGAATAAGGTTAGTGATGAAAACTTAAAACAGGACCTTATACCGCTTTTTACGAATCGTCCTTATATTGAAAACTGGCTTAAAAATTGGAGGGAAAGCTATTTGCGACTTTTTGATGCGTATAAAATTCGCACCGTAACGGAGCTTGAACATATTAGGGTGCATCACGACCTAATGCCAGATAACTTCCATTTCATTTACACATACAAAACCGAAAATGACCGGCCAGTTCGAGTCGTTTACACCATCAGCGATTATTGGATCATGTTTCGTGAAGGAGATTTATCGATTAAAGAAGATAAAAAAATAAGCGAATTGATTGAGTTTACAAGCACTGGCTCAACCAGCCATCCGCCGTCTCAGGAAAAACTAAAATTGTATGCAATGCTTTTCTATCAGAAAACAGAAAGGTATTTCAAAAAAACAAACAAGATTATGATAGGCGATAACATAGCCACTAAAGTTATCAGAATGACCGCCGACAATTTAAACCAGAAAGAGCAGATTGTGCTTAATAAGTCGACTCTGCTTTCTTGTGAGTTAGATGATTTATTGAAATAATCTATGCCGACAAAAACAGCAAAAAAAGAAATACATTACAGGTGCAAAAAGTGCGGCGACGAGATTTACCCCCACACCAAATAAGTATGTTTTATGTCTACATTCTAAAAAGCAAGAAAGATGGCCAACGTTATACCGGTTCAACGAATGATCTCAAGAATAGGTTTAAGGAACATAACAACGGCAAGGTTCTTTCAACAAAAGCGCGAAGGCCGTTTGAGTTAATTTACTACGAAGCATACAAATCAGATTATGATGCAAGAAAAAGAGAAAAGAATTTAAAATTAAGAAGTAGGGCCTTTGCACAGCTAAAGCAAAGAATTTATGAAAGTTTGCAATAAATTTGGTGTGGGGGTGAACTGGAACACGCACAAAAGCATGACTTACTGCAAATGCGGGGCCCTTAGGCGTTGATGGGTGCGAGTTTTACCCCCGCACCTTTTGAGGACATGTATTTTGTTTATTTGATACAAAGCATTGCTAAGTCAGATGAAATTTATGTAGGCTCAACCAATGATTTAAGAAAAAGGCTATTTGAGCACAACAACAAAGAATCAAAATCAACAGCTCGCTACACTCCATGGTGTTTAATTTACTACGAGTCTTTTCTTTCAGAAGAAGATGCTAGAAAAAGAGAGATGGCGCTGAAACATCATGGGAAGGGCTTGAGTGAACTTAAGAAAAGACTCGAATTCAGTCGCAAAAGGTGCGGGGTTTATGTGCGGCTTATCGGCGATGAGGTCGATCGAGAAGAAGTTAAGAGAGCTAAAAAATAAACTATGAATTCCGATCTAACATTTATTACAAACGAAAAGAATCAAACACTCCTGGATAGATTCAAGGTGCTTATTAAAGACACTCGGTTTTTTGATGGGGAGATTTCAGATATCAAAAAATACTAAAAATTGATAAAATACACTTATGACCAAAGAACAAAAATTTTATAAAGCGTTACAAGATGTATTTATCGGCGCCAAGATTGAAGGCAAAGGCGGTTTTGTTAATTTGATGAGAATAAAATCAAATTACTACCGCAAGATTGAAGACATCCTCAAAAAAGATATTGAAACGGCTCTCAAAAGCCCTGCCTGTGCGGGCGAGCCGCACCTGTCTGCCGTGCCAACGGCACAGGTAGACGCAGACAGGCACCCCAAATTTAGGGACGAACTTTTTGACAAACTCTACTCCTTTTTTAACCGCTATTTTACGGAAAGCGGCTCAATCTATTTTAATTCAACGCCGTTTCATAACAACATCTACGAAAAGGTTTATACGGATGAAAAAGATGTCATTCTCTTTTGGAAAACGCAGATGCTCTACTATGTCAAAACCGACCGGATTTTTAGAAGTTTGCCGGTTGAATTTGACCTGCCTGCCGCGACAAGCACGGCGCAGGCAGGCGGATTCAAATTTTACTTTGACGCTTCAAAAATAGAGAGCAAAAAAGCCAATGAAAAACGCTCGCTTGTTTTTGAATGAAGCAAAATCCGCGAAGACCCCGAAGGGAAGCCTTCGGCTTCCAACGGGGCAGGCGCCACAATTGTTTTTGGCGTTCAATACTCCGAGAGAGGCGCGAAAACAAAGCAGGACGAGCTCTTAAAAGCTATCAAGAGAAAAGGCATAGCAATCACCGAAGAACAATTGGAGCGCGCTTTTAGAGTTTTTGAAAAGCAAAGCGAGGTAGATTTCTTTATCAACAAAAACGCCAAAGCGTTTTTACAGGAGCAATTTAAGCTCTGGAGTTATCAGTATTTCTGGGAAGTAGCTAAAGAATGGGGCGCGGATAGAGTTAATCAACTGCAAATCCTCAAAGACATTGCTTTTAAAATCATTGATTTTATCTTGCAGTTTGAAGACGAGCTGGTAAAAGTTTGGAACAAGCCCAAGTTTGTTAAAAACTCAAACTATGTGATTACGCTGGATAGAATAACTCCGGAAATTGTCGGTAAGCTTGTTAAGCATAAGAATTTTGAGGAGCAAGCGAGGGAATGGGAAGAACTCGAGATAATTCAAAATGCAAAAATCAAAAATCAAAATGACAATTCAAAATTTAAAATTGATTTATTTGAAAATACGCTACAGGACAAAAAATTAAAGAAAGAATATGAGCATCTGCCGATTGATACAAAATATTTTAAAGATTTAGAGATTGAGATTTTGAGCCAGTTTGAGGATCTGGACAAATCTTTGGATGGTTGGCTGATAAAAAGCGAAAACTATCAGGCGCTAAACACAATCCTGCCGAAATTCAAAGAAAAAGTGCAGACAATCTACATTGACCCGCCGTTTAATTTAGACTCATCCGACCAATTTCTTTACCGAACAAACTACAAAGATGCCAACTGGGCAACATTACTTGAAAACCGATTAAAAATTGCAAAAGATATTTTGAATAAAAAAGGAAGCATTTTTGTAAGATGTGATCATAATGGCAATCACATAGTGAAATTCTTATTAGATGAGATTTTTGAAAAAGATAATTTTTGGAATGAAATGATTTTGAAGAAAACGGCAGGAATGCCCAAAAGGGAGACAAAGGATATGGAAATGGAAACAGAATATTTATTATATTATGCGAATAATTACGAAAATTTATATTTTAATCAATTATGGGAAGATAGAGAGCCAGAGTGGATGCCCGTAATGATAAAGTTTAACAGAGGGGGGCCAACAGGTAAACCAATTATTTATAAAGATAATAAATATTCCCCTCCAGATGGTTATAGTTGGGCAATAGGTAATGAGATTGCGCAAAATTTATTTAAACTTGGCAGAATGAGAGTTGTTGATGGCAAACCTCAGATATTAATAGATAAAAGGACAGTTGGATCAAACTGGACAGATATTCCGGGATATTCTTCTCCTTCTAGGTGGGGTTTTTCTACCGAGAATCATGAGAAGTTACTAAAAAGAACTATAGAAACGGCGTCACAGAAGGAAGAACTAATAATGGATTTCTTCTTAGGGTCTGGAACAACAACGGCAGTTGCCCATAAACTAGGCAGGAAGTGGATAGGTATAGAAATGGGAAATCATTTTTACTCTTTCGAAGATAAAAAAAGAATAAAGAGTGGAGTTGTTATTAGGATGAAAGAGGTATTGGCTGGTCAGGGGAACCATGAACCATGCGGAATTTCTAAGGATGTTAAATGGAAAGGCGGCGGGTTTTTTAAGTATTACGAACTTGAGCAATACGAAGAAGCACTGGCGAACTGCAAATATAAGGATGGGGATTTGTTTACTGTGCCTGGCAGAAGTCCGTATCAGGAATATGTCTTTATGAAAGACAAGAAAATGCTCAAGGCGCTGGAAATTGATTACGAGAAAGAAAAAGTCAAAGTTGATTTAACAAAACTCTATCCGAACATAGACATTGCCGAAACGCTGTCAAATCTTACCGGTAAATGGATTAAGAAGATTAGCGATGAAGAAGTGGAACTTGAAGATGGGACAAAAATAAATACCAAAGATTTGGATTATAAAATAATAAAGCCATTGATTTGGTGGGAGTAAAAATATGGACGATACAAAAATTGCAGTGTTTAAAGGAAAAAAGATTAGGAAAACCCTTCATGATAATGAATGGTGGTTTGTAATTTCTGATGTCGTTGCCGCTTTGACGGATTCAATCCAACCGGATGGCTATATTAAGGATATGCGAAGGCGCGACCCGGAGATTGCTAAAGGGTGGGGGCAAATTGCCACCCCCCTTTCTATCCCAACGGCCGGCGGTCCACAAATGCTTAATTGCGCTAATACCGAGGGTCTTTTTCGCATAATTCAATCAATACCATCTCCCAAAGCCGAGCCGTTCAAACGCTGGCTGGCAAAAGTTGGTTATGAACGAGTACAGGAAATTGAAAATCCTGAGTTAGCGACAAAAAGAACAAGAATGCTGTATAAACTAAAAGGATATTCTGATGACTGGATTGAAAAAAGAATGCGCGGAATTGCTATCCGTGAAGAGTTGATTGATGAATGGCAAAAACGAGGAGCAAAAGAGCAAAGAGATTATGAAATTTTAACCGCCGAAATCTCCAGGGCAACTTTTGGCATAACCCCAAGCGAATATAAAAAATTGAAGAAGTTAGAAAGGCAAAATTTGCGAGACCACATGAATGACCTTGAGTGAATCTTCACTATGTTGGGAGAAAGAGCCACTACGGAAATTCATCGCAATGAAAATTCGCAAGGCATACCCAAATTAAAATCAGACGCTAAAGCCGGTGGTGATATTGCCGGCGGAGCAAGAAAAAAATTAGAAAAACGACTTGGACGTTCAATCGTCTCAAAAGAAAATTATTTAAGGGAACCCGAAAGCCGAAAAAAAATAAAGTAAACTATGTCCAAACTATACCTACAAAATATCATAGACGATATTACTTTTGAAAATTTGCCAGCGAAGTGGCAGGGGTTTGCTCCCGTGTCTCCGCACGGGACAGGTTTTGCGCGGTTTTCAAAAGACAAAATGCTTTTTGATTTTCAAAAGCAGGGACTTCAAAACGCACTGAAGGGTTTGTGGCTCTACTTCAAGGACAAGAAAGGAGAAAAGCAAAGTTTATACAATCATTATCTTGCAAACAATTCTACAGAAAATTTTGATTACGATTTAAAGAAAAAGGTGGAAGGAAAGACAGCAAAATTCCTTTTAGAATACGACAAAGATTATCCCGCCACAGATTCCCTACCTGCCGGAGCCTCGGCGCAGGCAGGTAAAATTCCTTTTGCGCATTTTATCAACCGGATGAGTTTTTGGATGGCGACCGGTTCAGGCAAGACGCTGATTATCGTTAAACTGATTGAACTTTTGGGCAAACTTATTGCCGAAAAGGAATTGCCGG
>JAGUWE010000043.1 GCA_020062525.1 Patescibacteria group bacterium
CCACTAAATAATTTTTAAATAAATCAAAAGCCACGCTTTTCTCTTCTTCCGGATCAACTAATTCCTCGTGTTTTTTAACTAGTTCATCTAAGAGATTAAAGGTCTCGTCTTCCAGTGTCTCTCTAAGTTTATCAACGTAGTTTTGGTATGATTCAATCTGACCACCACGTTTTTCAATTTCCCTTTGAACATCAACGACCAAATAATCATCAATCGGTAAAAATAACGTCCCCAAAATATCAATGGTTAACTTTTTAGTTTTGGCAATATCTAACTTTAAATCAACCTTTATTTTCTCTTCTAGTTGAGTAAAATTGAAATCCAACAAAGTTAAATCAATAACTAAATCTGCTAAATAGCCGCTTGGTATATTATATTTAAGATTCAACTCTTTGACAAATCTGCCTAAAATTTCAGAACCAAAATAAAAATCTACTATCTCTGGCAATTGAAAAAGTTTTCTTAGATATTGTTGGACTCTATTTTGTTCTGCCATATAACCACCACTAACTAAAAAGTTTAGTTATGTCTTGTTTTCTTTTATATTCAAAGATCCGACAAGGGTTCTGCCGGCAGGAATTTCTTTGTTTTTAATTAATCTTTGAATATCAGGAGAAAGTTTGTTAATATCGCCGGCCACGGCCTCAACCAATTTTTGAAGTTTCTCCTCCCCCTCATCAATAATCTTCTCAATTTCTTTTTTATTTAATGTCTTAAGAAATTTATTGGTAAATTCAACGCGTTGATCTGGAAAAGAGTTGGCAAAACCTCTTTCAATGTTGGTAATGTGGGCTAATTTCTCCATCGCTTGATAATGATTGGGATTTTCTCTGATAAAATTTTCTAATATCTCATTTATGGCTCTCTGTTTTTTTTCCGAGGCATCTTTGTATTGTTTTTCGAAAGTAGAATTTTTTAATGTTGAAACCTGCTCTAAACTAAGTTTAATCGCTTCTTCATCAACTTCTTTTAAAGTATAAATTTCGTCAGACCATCTTTTTTGGATATCTTCTCTTGCTTTTTCCCTGACTTTTAGATCAGGGCTTGATAATTCGTCAAATTTTCTAGCGGCTGATGGAACACTCTTTTCTATTACTGCTTCTACTATCGCCTCCATTCTTCTGTTTTTCCAGTGAATGCCGTCTTTGTCTAAACCGCCAAACGCATCTCTAATTTGTCGGCTTTTACTTCTAATCTCCTCAGTTGTCAATAGTTTTCTACTGGCTGCTTCTAAAAGAGCGGCTGCTCGAGTAAAACGATCTTTAGTGACATCTTTCAAAGTTGCTATAACTTCTTCATGGCTCGCAAGTTTTAGCACTTCTCTTTCTTCGCCAGTTTTTTTAGAGCTATAACGTTGGCCTAATTCCAAATCTGTTTTGCCGGCCTCTCGGATGGCTTTGCCCATTGCCGGCAGACCTAAACCGGCATAAGCAGCACCTAAACCACCACCGAACATTGCTGCCGGTAGTCCTAATCCTCCGGTAGCAATCGCTCCGACCGTGCCTCCACCAATTGCTAAACCATACCTCATAATTTTATCTCTTTTAGCTTGATTTTTTCTTAATTTGTTTGCCTCTATTTGATTTTTTGCAATCTCGCTATAAGTAGTGCCAGCAATCTCTTTTTGAAGTTCTTCTTCGGTAGCAAATTTTTTACCGGTCTCTTGATAGGTCTCTTTATTATGTTGTGCCCAATTTTTACCATCATAAGAGTAAGTATACTTATCTGCATCAAAATCAACTCGTCTTTTAATCTTATCTTGAAAGGAATCTAATTGGTTTTTTTTCTTTTGTATCTCTTTCTCTAACTCCTCTGCTTTTCGTTCAGGCCCTCCCCAAATTCCTCTTCTAAACCCCCGCCCAACTGCCACGAATGGTCTGGCTGCTTTTTCTTTCATTGGAGCAATGACTTTTTCGGCTAATAGCCCCGCGGTTTCTTGAATTCTAACTTCCCTGGCAGAACGTCTCATAGCCATATAACTTTTGGTGGTGTCGGCCAGGCGCTGATAACCAGTAAATTTCTTTAAACCGCCCACCCCGGCCCGCTGGATTTTGCCCGCCCAGTCCCCGGCCATTTTGCCGCCGGCTACGCCCAGTTGCTGAGCCGCTACTAAAGAACCGACCAAAAGGCAAATACCGATGATATATTGGGCC
>JAGUWE010000138.1 GCA_020062525.1 Patescibacteria group bacterium
AATCGCCTAAGAACTGTTTCTTAAAAGTAAAGTTCTAAAATTAAGAACCAATTCTTAAATGATTAGCAATAATTATGTCCCAGCCTCCGAAAGCGGGGATCCAGAGATTAAACAATATTACGCTGAATCCTGAATCAAGTTCAGGATGACATCTAAAATTACTCAATAAATTTAAAAGGCAAAAATCAAAATGGACCCCGAGTAAATTCCTTCGGAACTATACTAGGCAGGCAATTCAAAATTATCTCTTTAAACAATTAAATGTTTCTATTATTTTATAAAATAATTCTTTATCAAAATCCAGCTGAGCTACAAATTGATAAAAATATCCTTTTTCAACTTCCAATTGTACTCCATAATATTTTGAATTTGGCTTATAATAGATGCACTCGCCAAGACATCCTTTATAATTATTATCGGTATTAAATATATAAATAATCGAGGGATATTTTGTGTTGAGTTTATCGTTTGTACAATTAATAGATGAGCCTGGCTCGTTCGTATTTGTTTGACAGATATTTGAAGTGGCAGTGTAAAAATGGAATACACTTTCTTCGTTCCTATCAACAAAATAAATACCTCCCAAGTCGCTATATAATACCCGAAAGTCGCTTGGGGTCTTAATAGTAAAAACATATTTTTCATTGTAAAAAGAAGCCTCGCCCGAACTATCATAAACTTTCCAAGTAGCAGTTTCATCTTGCGGTGGCTGGCCAAAATTAGCGAATTTGATTTTGACTGAAACTAAGTCCTGGACTGAGTCGCCTTGATCCAACTCAAAGGCCTCAATTAAGCCGAATTCGCTGGTGGAAGTGGCATAGCTTAACATTGTGGTATGTTCGTAGAAAGAATTTAGCTGAGCCGGAGAGGTGGTAATTTTAGTTTCTCCTAAAATTCTGCCGTCAGCGTCTTTAATTCTTAAATTTAGATTAGTAATTTCACGGGTCCGACTCTTAATAATCATGGGGTTAGTGACAACTTGATTTGCTTGGGGTTGGTCAAGATAAATTTTTTGCCCAGAAGTTTCTTGACTCTGATTAACAATTTCTCCTGAACTGTCTGTATTTTTATTGACATTTTGATCTACCAAGCTCAAAAAATATTTTTGCATATATCTATAATAACCAAAATAATAAACTAGACCAACGACTAAAAATAACAAAACAACAGCCGCTAAATAATAAAGATAAACCGGCGGTTTTCTAATTTCAATGGGTTCTTTAGATGAATTACTCATAATCAATATCAATTACCCGCTGCCAAGGGCACGGGGAATAATCATATTTAAAATTATTCATTAGCCGAGACCAAATGAATTTCTATTACCTCGTTGGCTAAAATCCGATTATTTTTAATCACCTCTAATTTAACTGGAAAAGTGCCTGAACCAAGTCCGGCGCAAGAAAAACAATTGGGGAGTCGTGCCACAAAAATAACAGAATTCTCTTGGCCGGCTTCTAAATTAACACTTTTGGATTCATCTATTAAAAAACGATCTTTCTTTCCTTGAAGACCATAAAGATGAAGAGTAACATTTTCAACCAAGCGGCTGGCTTTTAATTTTGCCTCAAAAGAAACTCTTTCGTTGTTTTGATAGAGAATTCTACTGGTAGAAAGTTTGGCTTCTATTTTTGGTGGGGGTTCTTTGGTAGGGTCAAAACTAATATTCACCTGAAAATAAGGAGCTAAAAAAATAAAACTTGCTCCTAAGACGATCAGGGTAATAAAAATAATAATTAGAATTTTTAATTCTTTCATATAGTTTTAGTTAATTTTTTAATCAATTTATAACGAGTGAAAAAATTGATTCGATCTAAAATTAATTTACCATTGAGATGATCAACCTCATGCTGGATAATTCGAGCTAAAATCCCTTCGGCTTTAAAATTAATTTCTTTGCCCTCGGCATTAAGATATTTAACCTCAACCCAAGTTAGTCGTTTAACTTTGGCTTCTACTTCTGGTAAACTCAGACAACCCTCTTCCATTACCTCGGTTTCTTTTGAAGTTTTAACAATTTCTGGATTAATAAGCGTTATTAATTGGCCAGCTAAATCAACTACTGCCAAACGAAGATTTATTCCAACCTGCGGCGCAGCTAAACCGCAACCTTTATTAACAGACATTGTCTCAGTCATATCTAAAATAAGTTTTTTAATTTTTTCATCAAGCACTTTAACCCGCTGACTTGGCGAAATTAAAATTTTGTTGGGATATTTTATTATCTTTAGAATCATAATGAAAAATAATTTCCATGAGTTTCTATTAATTTCAATTAGTATCCATAAGTATCTGATACTCATAGAAACTTGCTTCGCGAAATTAGTAGAAACTTATTGTTTTAGGATTTAATTCTTCATCTAATATAATTCCGGCGTACTATTCGGACTAACTTTTATTTCATCGGTACTGGTACAATTTTTGAATTCTTCTTGACAAAATCCTTCCAAACAAATCCAGCTTTCACCACAGTCTTTTATTTCACCACAATCAGAAACTTGCTCGCAGGGTTTAACTTCATTTTTCTTTATTTCTACCACTTTTTGCTCGAAAATTTTTTCTCCCTGAACGTTGGTAACGGTGGCGACTAAGGTTATTAAATCACTTGGCATTTGGGGCGGATTCTCAATTACTAATTCGCGGCTACATAGTTTTTGCAGCTTACAATCAGTCACTATTTTTTCTTCTTTTAGTTGCAAAACCATTTCTTTGAGCCCTAACTTGTCAATTGCCTGAAGATTGACTTTAATGGCTTTATTAATTGGCTCGGCCTTAAAAATGGTTATTTCCGGTTTTAATGACTTTTCCCCAAAATTTTTATTAATCAGAATTACAATTAAAATGATAATCAATAAGAAAAAAATCAAAAAAACAATTTTGTTGACAAAATTAGATTTTTTTTGAATACTTTCCATATTTTTTCGTAGGACTTACACGTTTGCCCTCTCCCTTTGTAAAAGGGAGAGCTGGAGAGGGATTTTTACCTAGCATTATTCACAATAAAAATCCCCCTTAATCCCCCTTTTGCAAAGGGGGAGAAATACCAAACGCGTAAGTCCTGTTTTATTTTAAACAGGCCTTAATAAAAGAGATAAACAACGGATGAGGCGCTAAGGGTCGAGATTTGTATTCGGGATGAAATTGCGTGCCAATAAAAAAGGGATGGCTTGTAATTTCAACTGCCTCAACTAATTTGTCGTCTGGCGAAGTACCAGTGATGATTAAACCTTTTTCTTCCATAATTTGCCGATAATCATTGTTGAATTCATAACGATGGCGATGGCGTTCGGAAATTTCCTTCTTTTTGTAAATCTGAAAAATTTTTGTTCCTTTTTTTAAAATGCAAGGCCAAACTCCTAATCTAATAGTTCCTCCGTATTGTCGCCGCTCTAAATACTTTTGTTGGTCCGGCATAATGTGAATTACTGGATGGGGTGTTTGTGGATCAACTTCCATTGAATTAGCCCGCTCTAGTCCGCAGACATTGCGCGCAAATTCAATCACTGCCATTTGCATACCATAACACAGACCAAAATACGGCACTTTATTCTCTCGACAATACTGAATGGCTTTAATTTTACCTTCGGTGCCGCGACTACCCCACCCTTGTGGCACAATCACGCCATCAACTTCTTTTAAGCAGTCTATCCCTTCTTTTTCTAAAATTCTAGTGCTTAACCAATGAAACTTTGGCTGGCAATGATTAACCGAACAAGCGTGTTTAACTGCCTCAATAACTGAAATATAAGAATCGGCTAAAGTAAAATTGCCGGTATCAAAATATTTACCGACAATGCCAATGCATACTTCGCGCTTGGCAGTTTTAATATTCCTTATCATTTTCTGCCAATCTCGGAGATCTCGCCGACGGGATTTTAAATTAAACTTCTTTAAAATTTTATTACCTAACTTCTCTTTTTCAAAATTTAAAGGCACCTCATAAATTGATTCAATGTCAGGGGCACTAATGACATCACCTTCAGTCACATTACAAAAAGTAGAAATCTTTTTTTTACGTGGCTCATCAAGTGGCGCGCGGGAACGAGCAATAATAAAATCCGGCTGAATCCCGGCTGAGTTGAGTGATCTTACTGCATATTGAGTGGGTTTAGTCTTCATTTCACCAATCATTGTAGGAATAGGTAAATAACTAACAATGATAAACATCACTGCTTGAGGATTTTTAAGATGCATCATTCGCGCCGCTTCTAAAAATAATAAATTTTGATATTCACCAACTGTGCCGCCAATTTCAATGATAACAAAATCAGCCCGAAACTTTCTGGCTACTTTTTTAATACGATTAATGACTTCTTCTGGAATGTGCGGTACCACTTCAACACACTTGCCACCGTATTCTAAATTACGCTCTCGTTGAATGACACTCAAATAAACCCGACCGGTAGTCATATAATTGTCGCGGCAAACATCAACATTTAAAAATCGCTCGTAATTGCCGATATCCTGATCTGTTTCATCGCCGTCATCAGTCACAAAAACTTCGCCGTGCTCAATCGGATTCATAGTGCCGGCATCAACATTGATATACGGATCAATTTTAATGGCCGTGACCTTAAAACCTTTGCTTTGTAAAATTGTGCCAATAGAAGCAGTGGCAATCCCCTTGCCTACTCCTGACATCACGCCGCCAATGATGAAAATGTAACGAGACATAAATAAATATCAAAAATAAAAAATCAAATATTAAAAATTAAAAAAACAATTAAATTGTTTATTCTGCACTTATCCTCACCATCACCTTCGCCTCCAGACCGTGGGGCAAATCAATTAATATTTCGTGTTCACCAATTTCTTTAATTGGCTCCGCTAAAACAATTTGTGATTCGGTCAACTCTTTAATGCCTTTGGCTTTTAATTTTTCTAAAACAGCGACTCTATTCACGGCGCCAAAAAGCTTGCCGGTCTCATTGGCTTTAACTTTTATTTCTAATTCTAAGCTTTCCAACTTTTCAGCTATTTTTTGGATATTAAGTAAATCAAGTTCGGCTGCTTTAGCTTGTTTTTCTTTTTCTTTTTGAAGTTCTGCCAAAACCTCGGTAGTAGTAATTTTGGCTAATTTTTTCGGCAATAAAAAATTGCGGGCATAACCATCAGAAACGACTTTAATTTCGCCTCTTGCGCCTAAATTGGGTACATTTTTAAGCAAGATCACCTTCATATGAAAAATCAAAAAAATAAATATCAAAATTCAAAATGACAGTGTAAAATTTTAAAATTTCTAATTAACCTAATATCTAATTATTCTAATCAATTTCTAATGACCAATCTTAAAATAATTTAGACATTAGTTTGATTAGGTTAATTAGGTCAATTAGAATAATTAGAATAATTTGAAATTGTCGTTTTGATTTTTGTCATCCCTTCGGGAGATCTACCGTAGGTATGACACTTTGCGTTTTAAATTTAATCGTATTTTATCACAAACCCCTTAAATTCTTCTCCCACTTCTTTCCACTGAGTGTCAACCTTAGCAACTTTAGCATATTCAACTTCATTATAACACCATCTAATCAACTCTTTCAAGTTATTTTCAGGGCCTTGGGCAATAATTAAAACCGTGCCGTCCGGCTCATTTCTGACCCAGCCACAAATCCTTAAACTTTCAGCTTTTTCCTTGGTACTTGAACGAAAAAAGACACCCTGAACTTGGCCATAAACTTTTATTCTAAGGGTCTTCATAGAAAATATTGTTTACTTCTGATAATCACCTCTAGTTCTTACTTTGAATTTATTATCTCAACCGCCTTATCCAGTTGCGGGTCTTTGTTGTTATTATAATCATCTTCGGTTAAATCTACTTCCACATCTGGCTTAATCCCTTCTTCTTCTATTGAACGATCGCGCGGCGTTAGCCATTTAGCAATGGTTAATTTAATAGCCGAACCGTCTTTTAATTCTTCAAGGGTTTGAACAGATCCTTTGCCATAAGTCTTTTTACCAACTAAAGTTGCCAAGCCATAATCCTGAAGCGCGCCGGCCACTATTTCTGAACCAGAGGCACTGCCCTGATTGACTAAAATGATTGTTTTGTAATCTTTAAAATAAGCGGGGCCGCTTGAGCGGTGATCAGAAATAAGACTGTTGCTAAATTTTTCCTTAACCACCACTTGTCCTTCTTCAACCCAAAAACTGGCCAGCCGAACAGCCGTATCTAAAAAGCCACCAGGATTATTGCGTAAGTCCAAAATTATTCCTTTAGGCGCTTGATTAAGAATCTGTTTAGCTGCCAAATTAAATTCAGCTTCAGTATCTTCATTAAAATTGGAAACAGTCAATAAAATAATATTGCCTTCTCTTTTTTCCCATTTAACAGTTTTGAAATGAATTTTTTCCCGTGTAATCGTAAATTCTTTGGGTTCGGTCCAGCCTTCTCGGCCAATAGTTAAACGAACTTGGGTGCCGGCTTTGCCCCTAATTAAATTAATTGCCTCATCTAAAGCCATCATTTGGGTTTCTTGATCGTCAATTTTTAAAATTTTATCAGCGGGCCGCAGACCTACTTTTTCGGCCGGTGACTCTGGTAAAGGGGCAATAATAATTAACTGATTTTTTTTAATTCCTACCTCGGCGCCGATACCCTCTAAATCACCGGCAAGTTCTTGGCTAAATTTTTTGGCTGTCTCTGGCTCTAAAAAAACCGAATGTGGATCTTCAAGTGAAGCTACAATTCCTGAAAGCGCCCCATAAAATAATTTCTGTTCATCCACTGGTTGATCAACATAATTATCTCTAATAAAATTCCAAACTTGCCAAAAAAGTGAAAAATCAATTTTCTCATCGGTTTTATTATTTAAAAAACCTTGATTAACTAATTTAAAACTACTACTAAAAAAAATTTGTCTTTGACTAACCAAAGCACCTAAAGTAAAACTGCTCAGGATTAAAATAACAACTAAAAAACCAACTATAAGTTTAGCCCCCTTATTTTTCGGTTTTTGATTTTGATTTTGTGAAAACAAAAACATAAAAAAATTTATAAATTAACATATCATAATTCTAACACAGATAAAATTAATTGACAAATAATGTCTTTACAATTTAAGTTTAATAAAGTAAACTATAAGTAATTTGAAGGTCAAACTTTATGACTCAATATTTAATTGAAGGGGGTAGCAAACTTAGCGGTGAAATTGAGGTTAAGGGAGCTAAAAATCTGGTTTTGAAAGTTCTGGCCGGCTGTCTTTTGCTAGATGAAGAAATAACCATTGATAATGTGCCGGAAATCGGCGATGTTTTGAAAATGATTGAAATTCTAAAAAGTTTAGGCGCGAAAGTTGAAAAAATCAGCCATGGCCAATACACTGTTTGCGCTAAAAATCTTGCTCAAACTCAATTGGACACTAAACTTGCTCAAGGTTTAAGAGCTTCTATTGTCCTGTCCGGTCCACTTTTAGCCCGGCTCAAAGAAGTCAAAATCACCAAACCCGGTGGCTGTCCAATTGGCCAAAGACCGATTGATATGTTTTTGGCGGGTTTTGAGGCCTTAGGAGCAGAAACAACTGAAGAAGAAAATTCCTTCATTGTGAAGGCCAAAAAACTTCGAGGCGCTAACTTTATTTTTACTCGCGTGAGTGTAACTGGCACCGAGACTTTAATAATGTTGGCAACCCTTACACCAGGCAAAACCGTTCTTAAAAACTGCGCCCTGGAGCCAGAAATTTCTGGCTTAGTCAATTGGCTCAATAACTGTGGCGCCAAAATCAGCGGCACTGGCACGCCAACAATAATTATTGAGGGTGTAGAAAAGCTCAAAGGCCGCAATTTGACTATTATGCCTGATCGAATTGAAGCCGGCACCTTTGTCGTTATGGGTCTTTTAACTGAAAGTTCAATAAAAATTAGTAATTGTGAGCCGCATTGTTTAGAAATTTTTTTAGCTATGGTTAAAAAAACCGGCGGCTCTTTTGAAATTGGCTCAAATTATATTTTAACCAAACCAGTAAAAAAATTAAAAGCTACAGACCTTATAACTCATGAATATCCCGGCTATCCGACTGACCTGCAAGCACCATTTACACTACTAATGACCCAAGCCGAAGGCACTAGTTTGATTCATGATCCAATTTTTGAAGGCCGACTTTTTTTCACTGATAAACTCAACCAAATGGGAGCCAATATCATTATGTGTGACCCTCATCGCGTCATCATCAATGGACCAACTCCGCTTTTCGGCAAAAAAGTTGACAGTCCGGATCTTCGAGCTGGTATCACTCTTGTTTTAGCCGGACTAATTGCTGAAGGTCAAACCACTATTGGCAATGTCTACCAAATTGAAAGAGGCTACGAAAATCTCGTTGGTCGGCTCCAACAAATCGGCGCTAAAATAAAGGGTACTTAAACCTTTAATATCAGCGCTTGATAATAAAAATCATTTAAATATTTATGACTCTTCGTACCAGAAGAATAATTTTTTTATTTTTTGTTATTATTTTTATTGTCTTTTCTTATGTAGTAATCCTCTATTCAAGGGGCTACCAATATAATTTTAAAAAAAAGAAATTTGAAAAAACCGGGGCCCTAATTTTAACTTATCAACCAAAAGAAGCTAATGTTTTTTTAAACAATGAATTCAAGTTGAGCACTACAATTTTTGATAATTTTGTTCGGCTAACACGGCTTTTACCAGGAGAATATAAAATAAAAGTTGCTAAAGATGGTTATTTTGAGTGGCAAAAAA
>JAGUWE010000105.1 GCA_020062525.1 Patescibacteria group bacterium
ACTAATAATGAAAAAATAGGGGAGTGTCTCAAAAGTTTTCAAGAAAAATTGAACTTCCCTTCAAATTTTTGGATTCTCCAACAGTTATTGCATCCAATTCTTATCAACTATTTAATTTTGCCTATTTTTGGTTTAAATCAATATTCAGGGAGAATTGTATTGGGTTTTTTTCACAAACTCTCAATTCTATCCAAAGCCGTCTCTAAAAAAGAGAAAAGGGGAGAGTTTCCAAAATGTTTTCCAAAAAAATTTCCTAATGCTTTGGCAATTTTGGCTAAAAATCAATTCCAAAAGTTAGAAAGATTTAATCAGCATCGGAGAGAAATAGCAGATTTTTATGAAAGAAAATTAGAGAATAGCGATTTCATTTTGCCCTTGGCAAATCCCTCGGAAGGCAGAGCGCCAATTTTCCTTCGCTATCCAATTTTAATTGAACAAAATACTGACGCTATTTTAAAAAATGCCAGAAAAATAAAAATTTATTTAGATGACGGTTGGAGAAAAACTTCCATAGTTCCTTCAGATACAGTTCTTGCAAAAATTGGGTATAATTTAGGCAGTTGTCCCCGGGCAGAAGAAATTGCAAAGTGTCTCATTAATCTTCCCACCCACATTAATATTTCGCAAAAAGATGCAAAAAGAATTGTCGAGTTTCTTCATTTCGTTGATGAACATCATTTCCCACGGCCGTTGGAAATAGTGTAACAGATACGAATATCTTAAGACCGCTTGCTTATAAATTTATGGATAAAGAATACTTAGCCAAACAACAAGTTTTTATTTCTGAATTTTTCAAATTACGAAATAAACAACAAAAACTAATTGAAGAAATTGAGAAACTGAAGAAAAAGAAAAAGGCGGTTATTTTGGTTCACAATTACCAATTACCTGAGATTTATAAAATAGCTGATTTTATTGGCGATTCTTTGGAGTTGAGCCGGGCAGCAACAAAAACAAAAGCGAAAATTATTGTTTTTTGCGGAGTAGATTTTATGGCTGAATCGGCTAAAATTTTAAATCCAGATAAAATTGTGTTGCTGCCGGTTTTAGAGGCAAAATGCCCGATGGCAGGACAGGTCAAGATTGAAGAGCTCAAAGAGCTCCAAAAAAAACATCCTGAGGCGGCAACGGTCTGTTATATAAATACCTCAGCTGAAACCAAAGCAATTTCCGATATTTGCTGCACTTCGGCTAACGTTATTGAAGTTGTTAATTCTCTTCCCAATAAAAAAATTATATTTGTTCCCGATAAAAATTTGGCTAAATATGTAAGTCGGTACACAAACAAGGAAATTATTTCTTGGCCCGGGTTTTGTTATGTACACCACCAATTTCTTGCCCAAAAAGTCAGAGAGGCAAAAAATGCCTTTCCAAAAGCCGAGGTGTTAGCTCATCCTGAATGTCCCTCGGAAGTTCTCGATTTAGCAGATTATGTTTGCAGCACTTCCCAAATGCTCAAAAGGGCAAAAGAAAGTAAAGCAAAAGAGTTTATAATTTTGACTGAAATGGGTATGCTTGAAAGATTAAAAATGGAAATACCCGACAAAAAATTTTATACTCCCCAAGCCAAAATTTGTATTCAACAGAAAAAAAATCGGCTTGAATCAGTTTATAACTCCTTGCTTTTTGAAAAATATAAAATAGCTGTTCCTGAAGTAGTTAGAATCAAAGCCAAAAGGGCGTTAGACAAAATGCTTCAGGTTTCTTATGCGCGATAAATTTTTAGAAACTGAACTCTTAATAATTGGGAGCGGTATTTCCGGGTTGACCGCCGCAATTTTGGGGGCCCAATACGGCTTTAAGATTGTTATAATTAACCGTTCCCCATCACTCGAAGAGTCCAATACTTGGTATGCTCAGGGAGGAATAGTTTACCGTGGTCAAAATGATTCAGCAAAAATTTTAGCCCGGGACATTTACCTTGTCGGCGACCGGATTGGAAACATTGAGAATATAAATATCTTAGCCAAAGAGGGTCCTAAAATTGTTAAAAATTTTCTTATAGAAAAATTGAAAATTCCTTTTTCGAAAGACACAGGAAAACTTCATTTTTCTCTGGAGGGAGGCCATTCTAAAAAAAGAATTATTCATGTTGCTGATGAAACAGGGAAGTTTATTGAAAAATTTCTGCTCAAAGAGTTAAAAAAATATCCCAATGTAAAAATTTTAACTAATCATACTGCTATTGACCTTATTACTCCATCACATCATTCTCCTCAGACGCGGTTTATTTATCGTCCTTTGGAGGTAATTGGGGCTTATGTATTGGATAACAATTTAAGAAAAGTCAAGACAATTCTTGCCCAGAGAACAATTTTAGCTACTGGCGGAGCGGCCTGGCTTTTTCTTTATACTACCAATCCTGAAGGTGCGAGGGGTGATGGCATTGCGATGGCTTCAAGAGCCGGAGCGAGGATTGTTAATTTAGAATTTATTCAATTCCATCCCACCTGTTTCTGTCAAAAAGACGCCCCATGTTTTTTAATTTCTGAAGCAGTCCGGGGAGAAGGCGCTATTCTTTTAAATGAATTTGGAAAGCCATTTACGAAAAAATACAGCTCTCAAAAAGAACTCGCTCCCCGAGATGAGATTTGTCGGGCGATGTACCGAGAAATGATAGAAAGAAAAGTTGAGAATTTCTTTTTGGATTTAAGCCCAATTAAAAAGAGCGGGCTTTGCCTTAAAGAACGTTTCCCTTTTATATATCAGCAGTGTTTAAAATATGGAATAGATATTGAGAAGGACTTGATTCCTGTTATTCCGGCAGCTCACTATACTTGTGGAGGAATCTGGGTGAATAGCGAGGGGAAAACCACGATTGAAAATCTCTACGCTATCGGAGAGGTGGCTTGCACCGGAATCCACGGCGCAAATCGCCTAGCCAGCACTTCTTTGCTCGAAGGACTGGTCTGGGGAAAAAGATGCATAGAAAATATAAAAAGGCAGAAAAAATACGAAGACCTAAAAAAATTTCAAATCCCTACCTGGTTTGATACTGGAATTGAAACACCTGACGATGTTTTGCTTCGTCAAGATTGGCTTACTATTCGAACTACAATGTGGAATTATCTGGGAGTGGCGAGGAGTCAAAAACGGCTCGAGCGAGCAAAAGAGGACTTAATTTACCTTGAAAACCGAATTGAAAAATTCTATAAAGAAACAAAAATTACTGATAACCTAATTGGATTGCGCAACGGCGTAAGAGTTGCCCGGATGGTTGCCCAATCTGTTTTTCAAAATAAAAAAAGCCGAGGTTGCCATTATCGTCTGGATTAAAATTTATGGAATTTCAATTGAAGGAAATAAAAGATGAAGATATTTGGCAGGATTTTCTTTTGGTCTGCCAAGAGAAGACATTTTTGAATTCCTGGAATTGGGGAGAGTTTCAGAAAATGATGGGGAACAAAATCTGGCGACTTGGGATTTTTGGAGCTAACAGAGACCCGCTCTCTGTCGCTTTAGTGGTTAGAGTTCAGGCAAAAAGGGGAACATTTTTGTTTGTGCCGCATGGGCCAGTTACTAAAATTTTCAATTTTCAATTTTCAATTTTCAAACAGGAGATTTTGAAAATTCTCTTAGAAGAATTAAAAGAAATTGCTAAAAAAGAAAAATGCGATTTTATTAGGGTAGCGCCGATTTGGGAAGGAAACGAAGAGAATATCAAGGTTTTTGAAACTCTGGGATTTAGCGAGGCACCAATTCATATGCATCCTGAATTAACTTGGGAGTTGGATATTACTCCTTCAGAAGATGAACTTTTGATGAAAATGAGAAAAACAACCCGCTATTTGCTCAGACAGGCGCAAAAAAATAAAGATATCAAAATAGAGAAAAGTTCGGATTTAAAAGACATTGAAAAATTTCAGGGACTTGAGCAAGCAACGGTTAATCGCCAT
>JAGUWE010000124.1 GCA_020062525.1 Patescibacteria group bacterium
CCTTATATCGGCTACGCGGTTGACACCGCTAAAAAACCTTGGGGATTTGCCACCATCATTATTATTCCAGCGCTTTTGATTATTTTTGATGAGGGGAAAAAAATTATCAAGGAAGTAAAAAGAATCAAGAATAAAGAATAAAATATTATGTTTAAAAAATACTTCTTAATTATAATTTTAATTTTACTGATTCTGGCTATTTGGGTTGGCATTTTACTTTTGCTAAAACAAAAAAATCAGCCCCCGGAAGAAGCTGAATTTTTTAAGGGTCTAAAAGGCGAGATTGTCTTTACCAGACGCGATGGGCTTTATTTGAATATTTATAAAATTAAAGCCAATGGCAAGGACGAGAAAATGCTTTATCATCACGAAAACAAACTAAATTCAAATGCTTCCCATCCCGAATGGTCAAAAGATGGGACAAAAATTTATTTCACGGCAATGGAAGGCACCGATTGGAAAAATATTAAATCTAAGAAATTTATGATAGATATTAATGGAAGTAATGTTCAATTTCTTCCAAAAGGAACGGAATTTAGATTAGGATTAGCAAGTCAATCGTCACGAGAAAAAGACATCATTGTCAGACAAGGCAGTATTTATTATTTAGATAAAGAAGGCAAAGAGGTTTTGGTGTTTTCTTTTTCGGAAAAATATGATCCAGCTTATAATCCAGGGGCTCAGGAAGTTTCCTGGAGTCCGGATAAAGAATACCTCATTTTTGAATTAAAGGGTTATATTACTGTCATTAATAAAAAAGGAACCAAAATGGCAAAAATTACCAAAGGCGGCGAGCCGGATTGGAAATACTAATAACGAATAAAGAATCAAAAAAATGTCATGCTGAATTCCCAAAATTGTCATGCTGATCCGCCCATCTTGTCATGCTGAACTTGTTTCAGCATCTCGCGAATATCCTAACGAAGAGACCCTGAAATAAATTCAGGGTGACAAAAGAGGAGACCCTGAATCCGCCGACTGGCGGATCAGGACGACAACAATATGAAAAATAAATTTCTCGCGACAATTTTAATGGTCTTATTGCTTGGCTTGCCTCTCAAGCCCTTGTTAGCTAATGGCGGCAAAATGATTATTTATCAAGATACGGTTTTAACTCAAGATTTTCAGGGTTCAATTGAAGACGGGCCCGAGCCGTTCAATAATCCTGTAGCGCCAGAGGAAATTTATAATGACAAAGACGCTTTAGTCGTCGGCAGCCACCTTAATTACATAGCTTATTATTTAGAGTTTGCCAAGTCGCTTCTTTTTAGGATTTACTCGCCAGTGGAAGTGGAAATTACCGATCCCCAGGGCAAGAGCATTAATAAAGAAAAAAATGAAATTCCCGAGGCCGCTTATATTATTGATGATCTTGACGGCGATGGAGAATACGAAGATACCATTGCTATTGCCCAGCGGCTTAGCGGCGATTATTTAATAAAAATTACGCCTCAGCCCGGAGCGTCTCCTGACGACACTTATACTCTAAAAGTGGCGGCTGGCAACACCGAAATAATTTTAGCTGACAATTTGCCAATCAGCAGCATTCCCCCTGCAGGTCAATTCTTTACCCTCCATTCCACTGACTCAACCATCAATGGCATATCAGTGAATCAAAATTCTGCTGATCCTCCTATCCACGGCAGTTTTTATGATACAGAGAATTCAGAAGGTAATAGTTTCTCCGCCGGGATTTTGGATTTTTCTTTAAATTCGCCCCAAGATAATTTTGGGCCGCGCCGGGATGTGGCTTTAAATATAATGCCTGGAGATTCGGTGACCAGAGAAATTAAAGTTGAAAATTTGGGCAGTTTATCTTTTCAATATACGGCTTCAACCGCTAAAATTTTAGGTGATGATGATTTTTGCGCTGGCTTGCAATTGATTGCTAAATTAAATGGAGAAACAAAATATGATGGTGGCCTAATGGATTTTGAACTTTCAAAGTCAGTTGAAATTTCTGGCCCGGAAGATAACTGGTTTTTTATTACCTATCTACCTTATAAAAGCAATTTTGTCAATCAAGTTTGTCAATTTAAATTTGTTTTTAAAGGTTGGCAAGACAATGCAGAAAATTACGAAGAAAGCGGGTTCAAAGATATTGAAGAAATTAGTAGCCATCTTGCCTCTTGGGGATTAAGGATTAATGAAGTGGAATATGATACCTTCCAGCCAGGCACCGACAAGGATAATGAATGGTTTGAACTTTATAATCAAACTAATACCTCCTTTACTTTAATAAATTGGACCATTACTGATAATACTGAAACTGATTCTATCCCTGAGTTAACCATTGGTCCTCAACAATTCGCTGTAGTGGCTGCTACTGCTTCGGGATTTGCTACTAATTATCCAGGATTCATAGGAACTATAGTTTATATTTCTGACGGAGAGATTGGCAATGGATTAAGCAATACTGGTGATCGGTTAGTTCTTAAAAGAGCTGCTGGGGTGGAAATTGATGCGGTGAGTTGGCTTAATAATGATTATGCTTTCGGCAAAGGAAATGGAGTAAAGCCCGCTACAGGTGCAGGCCATTCTATTGCCCGCAAAATAAAAGGGTTAGATACCGATTTGCCAGATGATTGGCAAAAATTAATTACTCCCAATCCCGGCACCAATCCGCATAATAATTTGGATAATGACTTAATCATAGTGAATCAAGAAGAAAATATTATTGAAGCTCCTGTTAATGATGGGAATCCACCGCTCATTAAAGAAAATCAACAACTCCAAGAAAATATTTTAGAGGAGAATCAAGAATCAGAAATTATGAATCAGGGAGAGGATTTTGTTGATGAAGAATCGCAGTCAACCACAACTTCAACTGATTTGCTAAGTGAGCCGGTTACAAATGACGATGACTATGACGATGACAGCGATAATAACAATAATGATGACAGTGACGATGATAATGAGGCGGTTACTATTGTCCAAGAAATCAACCTGTTAGAATCAGAAGATGAGAAGAGTAGTGAAAGCGAGGAAATTCTAGTTGCTGAGACTCTGACAGCTGCTTTGCCTGATGATAGCTACTCTCCGCCGGCAGTAAGCGAAGGAAATGAGGGGGATAAATTATGAATTACAAATTAAAAATCAAGAATTTATGAAAATATTCAAAACAATCTTAATAATTTTAATCGCTTTTTGGGGCGTAGGGATTTTAGCCGTGCCTTTGGCTTTGGCTAATGATAATTTAATTGTTCAATTTGAGCAGACGCCTTTATTTAATGAAGCGAACTTTTTGCC
>JAGUWE010000039.1 GCA_020062525.1 Patescibacteria group bacterium
AAAATTTGCACCGGCAACATGGGCAAATAGTCAATAAGCAAAGAAATTAAGGCAATGGAGTAAAAATTGCCAAAATTGGATAGCAAAGTGCTTTTAATATATTTGACCGTATTGGCAAAAATTTTTCGGCCCTCAACAATACCGTTAATAATAGTGGTTAAACTTTTGTTAAGCAAAATTACATCGGAAACATCGCGGGCAATATCAGATGCACCTTCCACAGCCAAAGCCACATTGGCTTCTTTGAGGGCCGGCGCGTCATTAAAACCTTCGCCTAAAAAACCAACAATTTTTTTTACTTGTAAGGTCTGGATGATTTTAAATTTCTGTTCAGGAGAAACTCGGGCAAAGACCTTTTCTTTTTCAACAGCTTTTTGAAATTCTTCTGGAGAAAATTTGCTTAATTCTTCGCCGGTAATAACCCGAGACGGCTTTTCAATTAATTTGGTCTGATAAGCCACGGCTCCGGCCACTTCTTTGGCATCACCGGTTAAAATTTTTATTTCCACGCCAAGTTTTTTGGCTAAATTAACAGCTCTTTTAGTGTCTTTCTTAAGCGGATCAATAAAAGAAATCAGACCCAACAAAGTCATTTCTGATTCATCTTTGACTTCGTATTTAGCAGCCGCTCCTATTTCTTTTATGGCCACCGCTAAAACTCGCTTGCCGGCAAGGCCTTGCTGGTAAACCCAGTTATTTAATTCGGCTAAACTTTCATCTAAACTTTTTTCTCCTTCGGAAAATTGTTGAGACCAACAAATTTTAAAAATATTTTCTGGCGCGCCCTTGGCTACTAAAAAATTTTTGTCTTTTGTTTTGACTAAGGCGCTGCTTAGACGACGGCCGGGATCAAAAGGAATCTCGGCCAGTTTTTGGCAATCGCCAAGATCTCCTTTTTCTTTTTTAGCAAGTTTTTGCCAAAGAGCAATATCAAAAGAATTATTGCTTTGGCGTTCGCGTTCGCCTAAAAAATTTGAGGCGGTCACGGCCCAAAAAAGAGTCTGCCGCGAGCCAAAAATCTCGCTGACGGTTAATTTGTTTTCGGTAATGGTGCCTGTTTTGTCAGTGCATAAAACTTCAATACTGCCCAAATCCTCAATGGCCGAAAGTCGCCTGACCACCACCTTATCCTTAGCCATACGCAAAGCACCGCGAGAAAAAGAAATTGTTGTTACCAAAGGCAACGCCTCGGGAATAACACTGACTGCTAAAGCAATGGAAAAAATCAAAAGCTCGCCGATTTTGGCTGATTCGCCTTTAAGAATAATGTTAAGCAAAAAAATTAAAACCATGGTCACCACCACCAGGCGCAAAACAAAACGGGCAAAATCATTAATACCTCGTTCAAAATTACTTTCTTTGGTAGTCTCCAAAACTTTTTGCGAAATTTTACCCAGCGTTGAATTGGCGCCGGTGGCAAAAACCACGGCTTTGGCTGAACCGCTTAAAATTGAGGTGCCGGAAAAACCGATATTTTCCGCTTGATAATAATCAGTCGGCGCCTTGGCCAAGGGGTCAGCTATTTTGGCGATATTCACTGATTCACCGGTTAAAGTTGATTCATCAACCGTCAAATCACGCGTTTCAAAAAACCTAACATCGGCCGGAATTTTATCACCGGCTTGCAAAAGCAAAACATCACCCACAACTAATTCTTTGGTTTCGATTAAATCAATTTTACCGGCGCGCCAGACATGAACTTTTGAACGGCTGAATTGTTTTAAAATTTTAACCGCTTTTTCCGAACGGTATTCCTGATAAAAACCCAAACTGACCGAAATCAAAACAAATAAAACTATTAGAGCTCCGTCAATTAATTCTTTTAAACCAAAAGCAACTAAGGCCGCACCAAGTAATAAATAAATGAAAGGGGATTTAAACTGGCGGACTAAAATTTGAACCGCTGTTATCTGGTGAGAAGTTATCTCGTTAAAACCTTCGCGCTGTCTGTCTTTAACCTCCTTTAGGGTAAGTCCGTTTTTATTTGATTTAGTGGCTGAAAAAACTTCCTCAATTTTTAGAGTAGCTATTTGGCTAAAATCCAACATAAAAATTTAAAATGCAAAATGCAAAAATCAAAATGACAATTCAAAATTTAAAAATTATTTAATTCCAAAATCATTTTAACCTTAGTCCATTTTGCGTTTTAGATTGCTCGCTTCGCTGAAGCGAGAGCGAAGCGGGTCATTTTGCATTTTGATATTTGAATTTTTAATTTATAACGCTCTATCCGGATAATTGGTAATCAAACCATCAACGCCCCAAGATTTAAACTTTTTTATTTCCCTTGAACTATTAACCGTCCAAGCCCAAATGTAAAGATTGTTTTGGTGAGCTGCTGCTAAATATTTTTTCTTAAGAAAATTATGTCTAATATGAAAACCGTCAGCGTGATGGGTCTTGGCTAATTTTAAAAAATCAGCCAAGCGACGCGGCAATTTTCTGATTAAAATGCCAGTTTTAATTTTGGGATTCAAATTTTTAGCAATTCTTAATTTATTATAAAGAAAAGAAGAAATCACGACTTGATTAGTAATTCTTTTTTGTTCAATCAACTTTACTGCCGGCACCACGGTGCCCAGGCCTTTTAATTCAATATTAAGCAAAATATTTTTTCCAGCTAATAAATCAATAACTTCTTCTAAAGTCGGAATTCTTTCACCACTGCCAGCATCAATCTTTTTAATCTCTTCTAAGGTTATTTGACTTACCAAACCTTTACCTCGAGTTGTGCGGCTAACATCATTGTCGTGAATCACAATTAATTTTTTATCTTTTGATAAATGGACGTCCAACTCCACTCCCTGGGCTCCTAAACCAACAGCTTTCTTGAAACTTCTCAAGGTATTTTCCGGCGCGTAACCCCTGGCCCCCCGATGGCCAATGATAAGCATAAATTTTAAAGTTAAAGCTCAAATATTAAAACAATAAATTTCTACTAATTTCGCGAAGCGGGTTTCTGTGAGTTTCTGAAACTTATTGATACTAATAGAAATTAGTTATTATTTAAATTTTTGTGTTGCCTGCTTTTGTTATTATTCTACCAAAAAATCGCCCAAAAGGCGATTTTTGAAAATTATCCCGATCAAATTCAAATTAGGTTTCTCTTAAATAGCCCCAGCTATGCAGTTTATCGCTATCTTCAAACCAACGATCGCCAATATCTTTTCTATAATACATATTGGGAATGAGAATATTTTTTATTCGGCGATAGACCTGCCTTTGGGTTTGTTTCATTGTTTGACCGCAACCAACAACAATTAAAGACACTCCCGAGGTGCCGGTTAACACCCATTCCCCGTCAACCAATTTAACATCTTCAATATGAATGCCATCCGAATTATTTGGTTTTTTAAACATTATAACGGCTTCGCGGGTATGTTGCTCCAAAATTTTAATATCCGCTCCATAAGGAAAAGGCGGAGTGACAATTCTAACGCCAATCTGAAATCCGCCTTTAGTTCTAAATCTGGTAAACTTCTGGGTTGCTAACTGATAAAGGAATTCGCCGATCGGCATTAAAATTCCTTCTTGCTGAATGCTAATTGTCGGATAACCAAAGCGAGCGGTAAATTCCAAAGGATAAATGCCGTAATTATTAACAATACAATTGAGGTCAATGTAACCGACATAACCCTCTTCTTTCAGTTTTGACTCCATTTTTTTTAAGGTCACATTAAATATTTTATTTGGCTCGCTCCAAAACATAGTGGTGCCCATTTCACCGGTTGAGGGACCGATATTGCCGGGAAAAAGTTTTTTGTGTTCAAAATTGACATTAATGGGATAAACAAATTCTTGACCGTTAAAAAAAGCGCCAACCGCCACCTCCACTCCGCTGACTCGTTTTTGCAGCTGATAAACTTTAATGCTTTTAATTTTGGCCGCTATTTTTTTATAGGCCTCAAGCACCTGAATCACATCTTTGCCATCATCCTCCTCGCCGACGAAAAGCGATAATTTAAGATTTTGCGCTTCGCCGCTGGGTTTAAAAACATATTTAGCCGGATTTTGCTTGATAAAATTTATTCCCTCATCAAAGGAAGTAAAGGTCTCATAAGGAATAATGGTAATACCGGCTTTTTTCAACTCTTCCTGGCCAAAAGACCTGTCATCTTCCAGTTGGTCGGTATAGGGAGTGCCACTGACCACTGGTTTTCCTTTTTTTCTTGCCTCGTTGGCCCATTTGCCCATACCTAAAACATCATCAAAAATAACGATATCGGCCCAGTCAATTTCTTTTTTCCAATTGTCGGTCTTGGGCACAAAACCGTCGGCGATGTCTCTTTCTGTTTTGTTGTCAATATAATATTTAACTTCGTGACCCTCTTTAACGACTTGCCAAACAATGTCGCTAATCAGGGCATCATAAGAGACAAAAAGAAATTTTCTTTTCTCCGTAGTTTGCGCAAGATGATTATTATTCATTTTTTAGTAAATTATTTTTTATTAATTAAACATATTATTAATTATAAAATGATTTTATTTTTTTGCAATAAAAAAACAGCCCGGGGCTGTGCATAAATAAAAAAGAGAGAGAATTTTTCTCTCTTTATCTAAAAATGGGGCGGAATAAAATTAAAAAAATGAATTGAGGGACAAATTTATTCTTGGAATGACCCTATTCATAATTACGAAGTAACGAAAAATTAGTTTGTCTTTTTTGCCATCAGGCACCTTATAAAAGAAATGATATCTTTTTAATAAATTTTCGCTTAATTTTTTGATATTTGAGTCATATCTTGGCAGGAGTGGAAGGAATTGCTATGTTGAATAACATGGCGATTTCGCTATATTCATAGCACGGGCTGAGGGAATCGTCCCCCACCTTTTGGCAGGAGTGGAAGGAATCGGACCCTCGTTCCCGGTTTTGGAGACCGGTGTTCTGCCATTGAACTACACTCCCAGCAAAAGGTGGGGGATTGGAGACCGCAGTTATACCATTTAACTAAGCCCGCAATTAAATAACTTATCTGCCTTATTTTATAAAATCTAAAGTTTTTTGTCAATTGAAAATCTTTAATTTTTTTAGTTAAATTCATTGACAAAAAAGTCGTTTTGTGCTACAATTCAGCCTTATGAAAAATTTAAAAATCCTCACAATTTTACTCCTGATAAGCTTTGGTTGTTTGACTATGGTAAAAACAACTCTGGCTGCCACTTTTCAGTCAACAATTAACATCAGCACCAGAGATGGCAATTATGGGGCACTCCCAAATGTCAGTTTTGTGATTTATAAACAAAAGACCGACATTGACGGCCGTCGCCTGCCAGGCGACCAAGTTGCCTCTGGCAATACCAAAGACAAGGCCATGGCTACAGTTAAAATTAATGTTGATAATCGCAGCCCGATGTATTTAGCTAAATTTTATACCAAAAACGCCAATGTGGCGCCGATTTATTATTATGATCTTGATTTAACTAATACTTATACTTATAACTTCATTGCCCGTCTTAGCTCACTGCGAATTATTTTACAAAATGCTGAAGGTAAAATTTTAACTAATCAAAAATTTAACCTCTATACTCAAAAAACCGGGCTGACCGGGACTCTCAAAGGAGATTTATATGCTTCCAATTTAGCTACTAATAATCAAGGTTATAGCGATGTTTATTTAGCCGAGGGCGCCTACTTAATTGAATTGCTGTTGGATGGTGGCACAACTTTTATCAAAGACAATCTTAAAGTCACTAAAGAACAAAAAACCACTCTTATTTATCCGATTAGTGAATTAGTAATCACTATCAAAGATGAGAAAGGAGTGGCTTTGCCAAAACAAAAATTTGAAATTTATACTCAAACAACTGACAACATTGGTCAGCCAACTTTTGGTAAAAAAATTATAGCGACTGACACTGGCGAAGGAATTAAAAAATTACTTTTGCCGCCTAATATCTACGGGTTAAAAATTTTTAATGTTAATCGCCAAGCTGATTCCTTATTTGGCCAAGTTTTAACCGAATCAAATTTACTTATTATTAATTACTCGCCTAGTAATTTAAGATTAATTTTAAAAGATGCTAATAGAAACTATTTTAAAAATAAAGAAGTGGCTATCTTTACTCAAAATTGCGCCAGTTGCGGTAATTTTTTAGGAGCTCGCGTTGCCTCTGCTAAAACTAACAACTGTGGAGAAGCAAACTTTCAATTAACCCCGGGAATTTATGTTATAAAAATTGCTGCTTTGGGGGGAGTTGATTATTATTTTTATGATCAAAAAATTGCGGCTGGGGAAAATAAAATTTTAACCGAATATCTGAGTTCAATCCGAATTATTGGTCGCCGAGGTAATGGGGATATTCTTAAAAATGTTCTTGTCAGTATTACTAGCCAAAAATTAGATATTAATCAAAAACCACTTTCAGATAAAATAATCGCCACCCTAAACACTAAGGATGTTGGTTTTGCTGATCTTTATTTACCAGCTGGGAATTATTTTGCGATTTTTAATAAAAATATAATTGCTAATCTTAAAGTTGAACGGGCTCACCTAACCCAGTTGACAATTTTAGAAACGGAAAAAGGTTTTAGCTATCCGGTAAAAATCGTTTTTTTAGGGGAAGAGACATTAATAAAACCAAAAATTACACTAACTATTCCGAGAAAAAAAATCATTAATAATTTTTACAGTCAAAAAAGATTGAGTTTGGACTTAGAACAAACCTTAGCCCGCCAGTTAAAAGAAAAATTAGAACATATTTTGGGCCAAGGCAAAATAGGCGTCTCATCTGAAAACTGGCCGATTTTAGTTAATGCTCATATTTATGGTGGCTACGCAGCGACTGAAATCGCCCACACAATTAAAAATGGACCCTTAGTGGTCCACCCAACTATTCCGGCCGCCGTCTGGCGCGGCTCGGCAGATTATCAAAAATATTTAGCGAGAGTAAAATAAA
>JAGUWE010000055.1 GCA_020062525.1 Patescibacteria group bacterium
ATTATTATTATTATTATTATTATTGAATGATTTTATTATATCAAAAATAAGCTGCGCTTTCAACCTTAAAGTAAAAACCTTAATCGTTTAACTATTTCTTTGTTAAATTGCTGGTTTAAGCGATTGATAATTTGCGGTTCATTAAGTTTTATTTCCTGAGCAACTGTTGAACTTAAACAAGCAACGGTTAAAAGTTGGTTTTTCAAATACAAAACTTTGGCTAATTTGCTTTCTTTTTTAGGTAAAAACTCATCAACAATGGCTTGGGCTTTCTCAACCACCAAGGCTGCTTCCACTTGACGAGCAATGCCGGCTTTATTAATGGCTTTCCAAAGTAGATTTTTTAATCCAAAAGACATAAATTTATAATTTAAAGTTGTTTAAATTCACAGATTTCCCGAAAATCGCAAAAGCGGCAAAGACGACTTGGTCGCGCCGGGAATTCACCTTTAGCAATCTCGCTGATTGTCTTGATAATTTTATTTTTAATATAAATCAAATTCTTTTCTGTACCTAAAAAGGAAATCTCAGTATTATTATCCAAATAATAAAAAGTTAGACCTTCTAGCGGCTCTGAAAAAATTTCCTCTCCGGCTAATTGATAAATTAAAAGTTGGTCTTTATCTGAAAGTCCCATTGCGTCTTCTTCTTTTGGGGTGCCAGTTTTATAATCAATCAAGCGCAGTTTGCCTTCTACTTCATCAATGCGATCAATCTTACCAATTAAAGTGTAACTTTTCTCACCTTCTTGAATTTTAACATTAAATTCTTTTTCTAAAAATTTTACAGGAGGCCAATTATCTTGATGTTTTTCATAAAACTCTCGCAATATCTTTTTACCATGAGTAAAATAATCTGCTTTCTCTTTGGCGTCCAAATACCAATCATCCTGCCAGGAATTTTCATAAATGTCTAAAAGCTCTTCTAAATTAACTTGAATTGGTAATTCTTTTTGACCAAATAAATCTTTTTGCTGGTCTTGTCTTTTAGCCAGGATTAATTCAAAAAAGCGCTCTAGGGTCAGATGCATTGATTTACCAAAACTAAAAGTGCCTTTGCCTCGCACCGGCACTTTCAAAAGATGAGCGTAGCGGTATTGATAAGGACAATTATTAAAGGCGGCTAATTGGGTATAAGAAAATTTAGCTGGCAAGAGTAGAGGCAAAGTTAGTTTTTTTTGATTAATTACTTGCTCAGTAATTTCAATTTTAATTTCTTTTTTCTTTTTTGTCTCTGGCTTAACTAAACCAAGTTCTTGCAAAAAACGAGACGACTTTTTTTTACGAGCCCCACCATAATCTTGAGCCCAGCTGAAAAATAAACCAATTTTAGCGCGCGTCATTGCTACATAAAAGAGTCTCCGTTCTTCTTCTAAATGAATATCGCCCTCAGGGACAATCTCTTTAACCAATGCGTCCGGCAGAGGAATTTCCTCTTTTCTTTCAATGGTAGGAAAACGTCGATCAACCAAATTAACAAGAAAAACATATTTAAATTCTAAGCCCTTGGCGCCATGAACGGTTAAAATTTTGACTGTCTCAGGACCGGTTTCAAGGTCAGGGGTCAAGGATCCCTCTTCGCCAGCTTCAATTTCTAACTCAATCTCAGCTAAAAAACTTTTTAGCGAACGATCAACCGCCGCTTTTTCAAATTTCTGCAACCGCTTGTAGAATTGGTTAAGATAACCAATTATTTCCAAACTTTTGATTTCCTCTAACTTAGTTAAATATTTTAAATAGCCCGAGTCCTCTAAAAAAGCTAAAACCATTTCGGTCACACTTTTTCGTCGGGCTAAGTCGCTATGTTTTTCAATCATAGTTAAAATCTGGTCTATTTTTTTGGTTAATTCTGGCTGAAGACCTAGCAGCCGTGCCTGATTTAAAACCTCAAATAATGAACAGGCTTTACGTTTAGCCCAATAAGTTAATTTGACCAATTCTTCCTGGCTAAAAGAAAGGGTGGACAAACTCAAAACCCTAAAAAGAGCTGAACTTTCATGATAGGAATCCAAAAGTTTTAAATAAGCCAAAATATCCAAGACCACGCTTTTATTGTAAAGTCCGCGCGAAGCCAAAAACTGATAAGGAATCTGGGCTAACTCCAAAACTGAAATAAAGTTTGAGGCCTGATCATTAGCCCGCACTAAAATAGCAAAATCAGCCCAGCTGGTAGCCGGATCTTTTTCTTTTAATTCAACAATTTTACGAATCACACTCTTGGTTTCATCATCTTGAGTAGAAAATCTTAAGACCTCAATTTGAGCTTCCTGTTTTTGCTGGGCAATTAATTTTTTATCAATTTTTTTCTCACTTTTGTTATTTTGACTTAACTGATATTCTAAGCGATTCGGATTATTAAGCTGAATAAAGTGATAAGCTAAGTTTAAAATTGGCTGAGCCGAACGATAATTTTCAACTAAAATTACTTCTTGGCTTGCGGGATAATCTTTTTTAAACTGCAGAATATTGCTCATTGAAGCGCCCCTGAAGCGAAAAATTGATTGGTCATCATCGGCGACGACAGTTAAATTATTTTTGGGCGCGGCCATAAGCTTGATGAGCTCGTATTGGGCCCAGTTGGTATCTTGAAATTCATCAACTAAAATGTATTTAAATTGGCTGCGATATTTGGTTAAAATTAAAGGTCGCTGGCGAAAAAGCTGCAGGCAATAAGTGATTAAATCGCCAAAATCCAGCCCGCTTTCTTCTAAAAGCAGCTGCTGATAAGTATGATAGGCCTCAGCCACTTCTAAGGTCTTTTTAATTTCACTAGCAGCAATTTCTCGTAGTTCCTTTTTGGTTAATTTCTTAATTAGTTCGGGATCAAGTTGATCTTTAAGAAAACCGACTGAATCAGTATTAAGACGTAAATTTTCAGCATACTCTAAATATTCTTCTGGACTAATGGCTTCATCTTTAGCGCGGGAAAAATGTTTAATCAAAGCGCGGATAAATTTGGTTGAATTGCCCAAGGGACGATAATAATCAAGTTTAAAACGGTCCAAATTTTGACGAATTAAAATCCACTGCTCAAATTCATTAAATAATTTAAAATCATTGGGCAGCCCTATTTCTAAAGCATTATCTTTTAAAATCCGTTCGGCAAAACTATGAAACGTGGAAACCCATAAGTCCAAATAACCATAGGGTAAAAGCTGGTCAACTCGCTCCTCCATCTCGCCGGCCGCTTTTTCAGTAAAAGTCAGGGCTAAAATCTCATCAGAACGAGCCTTACCTTGAGCAATTAGCCAAGCCAGCCGCTGCGTAATGACCGTAGTTTTACCCGTCCCCGCTCCAGCCACAATCAAAAACGGCCCCTCACCGAATTCAATGGCTTTTTTTTGTTGGTCGTTAAGCTGAATCCCCATAAAATAAATAAAAAGAGTGCTCTTTATTATTTAATTTACACTCTTTTTAGAAGAAAATCAACTTCTTTTAAGATCTTGGTTTAAATTTTTTCCCAACGGTTCCTTTAAACACTTTTGCTAAGTTACTATTCTATCATTCGAGTGAATTAGAGATAATAATTTCTTTTGGTGGGATATTTCATGTTTTAATTATTTTTTAGTGCTTTTAATTTTGACTGTTTTAATAAATTTACGCGCCCGAAAACTGGACGGCGTGCGAAAGGCCGGCCGACCTGGCTTTTTACCGACTTTGGCATAATTTTTCATAAAAAAATAAAAAAGCTTGCCGAAAGTTTTAGGTATAGATTAAAAAATTTAATGCTCACTATTGGATTCAAATTCTTCAAGAAGGGATTTAGCCCACTTATCAGTATTTCTGTGCAAAGCAATATCAGTTTCAATTTTTTGCTTTTCTTTAGCCAGCTTTAAAATTTCCGAATGAATTGCATCTAATTTTTCTTCAAGTTCCTTGACTTTTTCAGGAGGAGTGTTAGGATCCTCTTTTAACAATTCGAGGTGAACCCTCTCTATTTCTAAAAATTTAATTCTTTCGGAAATTCTCTCACCAAGCTTTTCTTTTTTCTTTTCTTCTTTTTGGGCTGCCTCTAAAAAAATTGAATAATCCTTCTCGGATTTAGATTCCCGGGGAGAAAAATTTTGTTCTTTCATAAAATTTTATTTTTTAAATTCTCCAAAGGTTCGAATCTTGATTAAAATTATTCTATCTTTTCAAATTGCCAAGAAAAATCATTTTGTTTTTGAGCATAATTTGGGAATTGGGAATTAGAAATTAAAAAATTATTTCTCTTGCTCTTCAAGGTGTTCTGATGATATTGTCGGCCTTGAGGCATGTCGGTATTTCCGGGCCACTTTAATCCGGGCTAATTCTTTTTCAATTTTGGAAGCCAACATTGCATATTCTCGCTCATCAACTTGTTTTTGTGTTTTTAATTTTAACTCTTCGGCTCGCCGACGCGCCTCTTCAGCCCGGGCTAAATCAATTTCTTCTACCCTCTCGGCTGTATTAGCTAAAATTGTTAAAGTATTGTTTTGAAATTCTAAAAAGCCACCGGAAATCGCCAGAACAATTAAATTATTTCCTTCTTTAAGCCGCAGTTCGCCGGCTTTCAAAACGCTAATCAAGGGTATATGATTTGGTAAAATAGTAATCTCGCCCTCTTGAGTTGGCAAGGTTGCCTGCTCAATTTGACTTTCATAAACCACCCTCTCAGGCGTCACGATTTTAAATTGAATTTTCATACTTAGAAATTAGTAATTGGAAATCGGAAATTTGCGAAATTGAAAAATAGCTATTTTTCAATTTCGCTTATATCTCCTTTCATATAAAAATCCTGTTCTGGCACATCATCCAAATTTCCTTCTAATATCATTTTAAATCCTTTGATTGTCTCTTGAAGTTTCACATATCTGCCCTTGGTGCCGGTAAAGGTCTCAGCCACAAAAAACGGCTGAGAGAGAAACTTCTGAATTTTTCTAGCCCGCATCACTGTTAATTTATCCTCTTCAGACAACTCTTCCATACCCAAAATGGCAATAATATCTTGTAAGTCCTTGTAGCGCTGAAAAACTTTTTGCACTCGGCGAGCCACTTGATAATGTTCTTGACCAACAATTTTTGGATCTAAAATTGTTGAAGACGAATCCAAAGGATCAACCGCTGGGTAAATGCCGAGTTCAGTCAAACTTCGCGACAAAACCACGGTTGAATCCAAATGACCAAAAGTTGTCGCTGGCGCCGGATCAGTCAAATCGTCGGCTGGCACATAAATTGCTTGGACTGAAGTGATGGAGCCATCTTTAGTGGAAGTAATTCTTTCTTGAAGCTCGCCCATTTCCGTTGCTAAGGTCGGCTGATAACCTACGGCTGATGGCATTCGCCCGAGCAGTGCCGAGACCTCGCTGCCAGCTTGAGTAAAACGAAAAATATTATCAATAAAAAGCAAAACATCTTGATGTTCCTCATCGCGAAAATACTCGGCCAAAGAAAGGCCGGTTAATCCGACTCTGAGTCGGACTCCGGGTGGTTCATTCATTTGACCAAAGATCAAAGTTGTTTTAGGCAAAACCCCCGAGGTTTTCATTTCATAATAAAGGTCATTGCCTTCACGACTGCGCTCACCGACACCAGCAAAAACCGAAAAACCACCATGCTCTTGGGCAACGTTGCGAATTAATTCCATAATAATGACTGTTTTGCCCACACCAGCGCCACCAAACATACCAACTTTGCCACCTTTGACAATCGGACAAATCAAATCAATCACTTTAATGCCGGTTTCCAAGATTTCGGTTTTGGTTGATTGGTCAGCAAATTTCGGCGCTGGCCGATGAATCGGATATCTTTTTTTAGTTTGCACTGGCGGGAGTTCATCTAAAGGATTACCTAAAACATCGCACATCCGGCCTAAAGTTTCTTTGCCAACCGGCACCGCGATCGGCTCGCCAGTGTCAACTACTTCCAGATCACGTTTAAGACCATCTGTTGAACCCATAGCCACAGCCCTAACCACATTAGAGCCAAGATGCTGTTCAACTTCTAAGACTAATTCCTCTGCTCCTCTTTTGACCTTTAAGGCGTGATAAAGCGCGGGCAAATCATCGCTAAATTCAACATCAACTACCGGACCGATGATTTGCTTAATTTTTCCTTTGCTTTTTGTCATATTGTTTATATTTAATTCTTATGTCATTCCGAACTTGTTTCGGAATCTTTTTTCACTTTTAACCTACGAGATCCTGAAATAAATTCAGGATGACAAAATGTAAAAGTTATTTTTGAATTTTTAATCTGTAATTTTGATTTTTGATTTTTTATTTTTTATTTATTAATTGCGCCAGCTGAGACCTCAATAATTTCGCGAGTAATACTGGCCTGGCGCGTTTTGTTATAAGCCAAAGTTAAATCAGTAATAATGTCGCTGGCTGCCTCAGTGGCATTGCGCATAGCTAACATCCGGGCCGCTTCCTTGGAAGCATTGGATTCCAAAAGACCGCGGTAAATTTGCATTTCAATGAGGTGCGGAATTAATTCGCCCAAAACCTGAGCTGTATCTGGTTCAAATAAATACTCACTGCGGGCTGATTCAAATTCTTTTTCCCCTGCTTCTTTAGCCATCTGGCGCAGTTCGGCAATTTGTTTTTCCAAATCAAAACGGGAAAGTGGCAAGAGTTGCCTTAACTTTGGCCGCTGCACCAAAGGCGAAATGTAATCGGTGTAAGCTATGACCACTTTATCATAAATTTTATTGCTATAATCATCCATCACCAACTTAGCCAAAGGCCTGATGCTGTAAACATCGGCTGAATAACTTAAATCATCAAAGGTGGCAATAATTTTTTTGCCGAATCGCTGAACCGCCAAAGCACCCTTCTTGCCAATAGTGATAAAATCTATTTCTATTTCTTCGTTGGCAACCGTAGAGTCAATTCTTTTAGCGCCACTGCGATTAATTTTAAGTAAGTTTGGATTTCTGACTTCGGTAAAAACTTTTCTTGTTATTTGACTGTTAAAACCGCCGCAAAGTCCGCGATTAGAAGTAATAAAAATAAGACAAATTTTTTTTACCGGCCTAACCTCAAGAAGCGGATGAACTGCGCTTAAAGAACTTTCTAATAAATTAGTTAAAATCTCCCAGGCGGCTTGGGCATAAGCACGAGTGGCTAAAACCTGATTGAGAGCTTTTCGCATCTTGGAAGCCGCGACCATTTCCATAGCGCGGGTGATTTTTTTGGTGTTTTGAATTGATTTTATTCGCCGGCGAATCTCTTTTGCTCCAATGGCCATACTTTTAAATCAAATAAATAAAAATTAGGAGAAACTTAAAGTATTTTTAAACTCTTCGATTGCTTTTTTCAATTTTTCTTCTATTTCAGGCGTTAATTCTTTTTTTTTGCGAATAGCTTTAACCAATTCTTTTTGCATGCTCTTCATATAATTATGAAATTTCTGTTCGGTGTCATTTATTTTATCAACCGGAATATCATCCAAATAACCATTGGTTAAGGCGTATAAAATCATCGTCTGGTTTTCCACTGGCATCGGCTGGTATTGGTCCTGTTTTAAAATTTCAACCGTGCGCTTGCCACGCTCAAGCTGGCGGAGCGTTGTTTCATCTAGGTCCGAACCAAACTGGGCAAAAGCAGCCAACTCTCGGTATTGAGCATAATCCAGCCGTAATTTGCCAGCAACTTTTTTCATAGCTTTAATTTGGGCGGCTGAACCAACCCGGGAAACTGAAAGTCCGACATTTAAAGCCGGCCGGATACCCTGATAAAACAAATCCGGCTCAAGATAAATTTGCCCGTCAGTGATTGAAATAACATTAGTTGGAATATAAGCGGCCACATCGCCGGCTTGCGTTTCAATAATTGGCAGGGCTGTCAATGAACCGCCGCCATAATCAGAGCTTAATTTGGCTGCTCTTTCTAATAGACGCGAATGTAAATAAAAAATGTCGCCCGGATAGGCTTCGCGGCCAGGCGGACGGCGAAGCAAAAGTGAAATTTGCCGGTAGGCAACAGCGTGCTTTGACAAGTCGTCATAAACAACAAGTGCGTCTTTTCCTTGATCCATAAAATATTCGCCCAGAGCGCAACCGGCATAAGGCGCGATAAAAGAAAGCGAAGCGGGCTGGGAAGCGCCGGCTACCACCACGATGGTGTGATTCATAGCTCCACAGTGTTCAAGTTCGGCTACCATTCGGGCAACTTTTGATTCTTTTTGACCAATGGCCACATAAATGCAAATTACCCCTGTTTCTTTCTGATTAATAATAGTGTCAATGGCAATGGCAGTTTTGCCAATCTGCCGGTCGCCAATGATTAATTCTCGCTGACCGCGGCCAATTGGGATCATTGAATCAATGGCTTTAATGCCTGTCTGTACTGGTGTATCAACTGATTTACGGGCAATAACCCGCGGCGCAATCTTTTCAATCGGATAAAATTTAGACGCCTTCACCTCACCCTTGTCATCTAAGGGCTGGCCCAAAGGATTAACGACCCGACCAATTAATGCTTCGCCAACCGGCACCTCTAAAATTCGGCTAGTAGTTTTAACCGTATCGCCTTCTTTAATTGCCAAACAATCGCCTAAAATTATGACGCCGACCGAATCTTCTTCCAAATTTAAAGCTACGCCGTAGATTTTTTCTTCGCGAGTACCGCTCTCAAACTCTAACATTTCCGACATCATCACCTCGGTCAAACCAGAAACCCGAGCAATACCATCGCCGACTTCGGTCACATGGCCGACTTTTTCGGTTTTGGCCTCAATTTTAAAACCTTCAATTTGTTTTTTAAGTTGTTCAATAATGTAATTTTTGATCATATTCGAATAATTTTAAATTTTAATTTCTAAATTTTAAATCAATCCTAAATTTCTAAATGCTTAAATTTTAAAATTTTTGATCGGAACGACAATTATTTTGTTAATATATTCTTCAAACTTCTCAACCTCCCTACTACACTGGCATCCATCACTTCATCACCCACCCTAATCACAATCCCTCCCTTGATACTCTCATCAATTTTATTATCCAAAAACACTTCTTTGGCTTTATATTTTTCTTTAATAAATTTTTTTATCTTATTTAGCAAATCTTCCCCCAATTTTTCCCGGCTGGTAGTTTCCGCTTCTACAATTTCGTTTTTTTTGTTCCAAATTTCCTTGAATTTTTCCGTGATTTTTAAAACTAATTTAGTATCTTTTTTTTTGATTAAAATTTTAGCCAAACCAATAACTGCCTTGTCAATCTCTGATCGGCTTTTATTCTCGGTTAAATCATATAAGGTTTTGGCATATTGGGTAGACGAGATTTTCATAAGTTTAATTCTATCCCCGCCATTCTCCCCCTTTATAAAAGGGGGACTAAGGGGGATTTGAAAGATTTTATAATTTATTAAGATTTTCAAATCCCTCCTAACCTCCCTTTTCTAAAGGGAGGAATTTTATTACTTAATCACTCTTTCAATCAATTCTTTGTCTTTTTCTTTATCTATTTTTTCAGCGAGCATTTTTTCAGTTGCCAAAACAACCAAAGCGCCGATTTCTGACTTGACTTCCTGAAAAAGTTTTTCTTTTTCTTCTTTAATTTTTTTCTGGGCTTCGGCTAAAATTTTCTCGGCCTGATTTTTGGACTCCGAAATTATCTCTTCTTTATTTTTTAAAGCTACGCTTTGGGCCTGCGAAATTATTTGTTGGGCTTCGGCTTTGGCTTTTTGTAAGACCGCTTTTTCTTTTTGCTCCATTTCAATTAGCTTCTTTTTGGCTTCTTGGGCATCAGCTAGGCCTTCTTCAATTTTATTCTTTCTTTCAGATAACAATTTCAAAATCGGCCGATAGGCAAAATGGCGCAAAATATAAAGCAAAACCAAAAAATTAATGATTTGCGCAATGAGTAGTTTCCAATTAATGCCGAATGTTTGGAATAATTC
>JAGUWE010000072.1 GCA_020062525.1 Patescibacteria group bacterium
AAAAAATTTTTACTTATCTTTCCAGTGGGGGCCTTGACGGACCAATAGTTCTTCGGCGCGCCAGGGTTCGGCCATTAGTTCTTTAACTACTTTTTCCATTCGCATTCCTTGTGAACCCTTAATCAAAATAATGTCGCCAGATCTAATCTCCTCTTGTAAAAATTTACCGGCCGATAAATTATCAGCAAAACTAAAAATCTGCTCTTGGTTCATCCCCGAGACCTCGGCTCCCTCAGCAATTTTTTTAGCTCGCACTCCAACTGTCACTAATATATTTATTTTATTTTCAAAAGCAGCTTGTCCGACTTTTAAGTGAGCTTCTTCGGTAAAACTGCCTAATTCTAACATATCAGCCAAGACGGCTATCTTTTTTCGACCACTGCGAATCTGACCCAAGGTCTCTAAAGCAGCGATTGCCGCCCGTGGTGAAGAATTGTAAGTATCGTCAATAATTAAGGTTTCTTTTATACCTTTAATAAGTTTCATTCTACCCTTGGGTGACTGGTATTTCTTAAGTGCCTCGGCAATATCCAAAAGATTTATTTCATAAATTAGACCCACCGCTATCGCCGCCAAAGCGGCATAAATCTGATGAGGTCCTAAAACAGCTGGTAAAAGCATTGGCACGACATTACCCTGATAAGAAACTTTAAAACTAATTCCTTGAATTTCGCCATTTTCCTGAAAGCTAATCTTCTCATCACTGGCTTGGATATCAGCGCCACCCTGAAAACCATAGGTTATGGCTTGGGCTTGGGTTTTCTCCGACATTAAATTAACCGACTCATCGTCGTAATTGAAAATCGCAAATTTTTCTCTGCTTAATTTGCTTACCAAAAGTCTTTTTTCCCTGGCAATTCTTTCTAAACTGCCAAACTGCTCTAAGTGGACTTCGCTAACCGTCGTAATCACCGCTATTTTAAGCGGCACAAAACTTATCAAATATTCAATGTCGCCCATTTTATCCGCTCCCATTTCTAAAATTAAAATCTCAGGATAATTTTTTGTTTTGATTAAAATTAATTTAGCCGATTTTAAAAACACTTTCAACCAACCAAAAATGGACTTACAGGGTGATTCTTCACCAATAATAGAAAGGGGCACACCAATTTCATTATTATAATTCTTAATATTAGCCCGCACTGAAAATTTCTCTCTCAAGACGGTTTTAATCGCTTCTTTAGCCGAGGTTTTACCCACCGAACCAGTAAGGCCAATAATTTCTGGGTGGTACTTTTTAATGATAGCCTTGGCAATTATTTTTAATAAAAATTCGATGATCTTTTTGGGCATAATCTTTTTATAATTCAAAAATTAAAATTTAAAATGCAAAATGATAAATCAAAATGTAAAAAGAGTTAGATTGAAATAATAATTTTTAATTTTACATTGTCATTTTGATATTTGATTTTTGCATTTTAAATTAAAGTTATTCTTTCACATTCGGCGGCACTTTATAATAGTCTAACATAAATTTAGCTAACTCGCCAAAAAGAGGTGCGGCTGAACTTTCAGCCCAAATTACACCGCGCGGATTATCAATTTTAACTAACATCACAAAACGCGGCTCATCAACCGGCGCAAAACCAACAAAAGAACCAATGGCTTTGTCTTCTTCATAACCTCGTCCTTCTTTTTTAGGTACTTGGGCAGTGCCCGTCTTGCCGGCTATATAATAACCGCGAACCCCGGCTCGCTTGCCATGACCATTTTGAACCACTGAAACCATCATCCCAGCTAATAAATTGGCTACTCGGGAAGAAATAACCTGGCGCACAACCTTGGGGAAAATTTTTTCAACAGTGCCATCACTCTGTCTGATTTCTTTCACTAAATATGGTTTCATTAATTTTCCCTTGTTAGCAATGGCGCCGATAGCCGTAACTAATTGAATTGGTGTGACCGAAATGCCCTGACCAAAACTGGCTGTGGCCGCAAAAATTTCTCCTTTTTGATCAAGTGATTTAATGTTACCGCTACTTTCTAACTCTGTCTCAATGCCAGTGGGTGAACCAAAACCAAAATTTCTAATATATTTTTTAAATAAATCTGCTCCAGTCTGCCTGACCACAAAAATTGCTCCGGTATTAAGGGACTTTTCTAAAATCTGAGTAGCAGTTTGGCGACCGTAAACTTTTAAATCAGAATTTTTAATTGTAAAACCAACAATTTTTACCTCTCCGGTGTCCTCATAACTCGTATTGGGTGTAATTTTGCCACTGTCCAAAGCCGCGGCCATGGTAATCACTTTAAAAACTGAACCGGGTTCGTATTGAAAAAAAGTTGCCGGATTATTAAATAAACTCAAATCTTCTACCTGGTTATATTGATTAGGATTAAAAGAGGGCTCACTACACATAGCCAAAACAGCTCCGCTCTTTGGGTCCATCACAATGACTGTTCCACTATCAGCCCCCTGTTTTTTAACTGCCTCAGCTAACTTTTCACAAACCCTAAACTGAATAGCATGATCCAAAGTTAAAACCAAATCATCTCCAGCTTTGGCTTCTTTAATTTGATAATTATCAATAAAAATTAAATAACCCAAAGCGTCTCGCTGGGACTTAATTTCACCGTATTGACCAGCTAATCTTTCATTAAAATAACCTTCTAAGCCATATTGACCAACAAGTCGCTCTGCTTGATAACTAACAAAACCTAAAAGATGACTGCCAATTTGATTTTCCGGATAAAAACGAAAGGCCTCTTCCTGATAACCGAGACCAATGAGTTTTAATTGTTTGATTTGCTCCACTGTCTCTTTATTTACTTTGTGTTTCAAAACCTGATAATAACTGTCTTTTCTGGTTAATTTTTTTTCTATTTCAACTGGATCGAGTTCCAACAAAGGTGCTAATTTTTGAGCAACTTCTTGGTTGTTGTTAATTAGTTTCGGTTCAGCAAAGACCAAAAAATAATCCTTATTGGTGGCTAAGGGATAAAGTTCACCGCTTGGCTCCTCTAAATAAATTTTCCCCCGCTCGGGCAGTAGTTTTTTGTAAATATCGTATTGGCCTGAAGCCAAGACCAAATAAAAATTATGATTTTTAATCTGTAAAATAAATAGGCGAAAAATAATAACTAAATTAAATAAAAAAATAATCGTGATTAGAATTCTCAGACGATTATCTTTCTGCTTTTGTCTCAAAATCTTATTGCCTTTTTTAAAACTCATAACATAACTCCAAATTCTTAATTTTTGATTCTATTTCTTAGCTACCGCCACTTCTTTAGAACCGGCTAAATAAGTTACTTCACCAGCCGGCACCATACCAAGCCGCTCTACCCTTTCTTCAATACTTTGAAGTGACTTTAAGTTAGCGATCTCTAAATTGAAGGTCTTTTGTTGATCCTGCAACTGGGCTAATTTATCTTGTAATTTACTAATCTCATAACCCCGGGTTGTGTTACAATTAATTTCAATAATATTGCCAACAAATAAAATAATTATTAACAAAATTAATAAATAACGAAAAATTCTTAAGTTTTTTTCTGATTTAAGAAGTTTTAAATTTTTAGAGCCCAGTATCTTTTTTGCTAAATTTAAAAATTTGGACATAATTTTTGGTTAGCAATTATAATTAAATTTTTTCTACTACTCGTAATTTGGCGCTGCGGGCTCGCGGATTACTTTTAATTTCCAGATATGATGGTCTGATAACTTTTTTATTAATCAGTCGAACAATCGGTTTTTCGCTACGGGCTTTGAAGCGAAAAAAATTCTTAACAACTCTGTCTTCTAAAGAATGAAAAGAAATGACTGCTAAACGGCCACCGCTAATTAAAATTTCCACTGCTTGAGGTAAAACTTTTTCTAAATTATCAAGTTCTTGATTAACCGCGATTCGCAACGCTTGAAAAATTTTGGTGGCTGGATGAATTTTTTTTCGCCCAAAATAAGGTTTAATTTTCAAAATAAGATCTGCTAAATCACGAGCTGAAAACAAAAACGCTTTTTTTCTTCTTTCAACAATGGCAGCAGCAATTTTTTGAGCCAACGGTTCTTCGCCATATTTAGCAAAAATCTCAGCTAACTCATCTTTACTCCAACTGTTAATAATTTCGTAAGCGGCCAATTGGGTTTTACCAAAACGCATATCCAATCGGCCGCTACTTTTAAAACTAAAACCCCTCTCTTCATCGGCTAATTGAGCTGAGGAAAGGCCCAAATCAAGAATAATGCCGCTGACCGGCTGAAATTTATAATTTTCAACTATATTTTTTAAATTGGCAAAATTATCTTCAACCAAAATTAATCTCTCAAAGACCCTAGCTTCAGCAGCTTTTTCTTTAGCTGCTTCAAGCGCTTTTTCATCTAAATCAAGGCCTAAAACTCTGCCAGTCGGCGCTGTTTTCTCTAATAAGGCAAGGGTATGACCACCGCCACCAACCGTACAATCAATAAAATTATCTCCGCTTTGAGGACATAAATTCTCAATGACTTCTTTTAATAAAACGCTTTGATGAAAATAAGCCATGAATCTAATTTTCAATTCATTTTTACTTAGCTAAAGCTAATTTATCATAAACCAACATTAAACCATCAACTGATTCACCATCAGTGGTTTGACCGATTGGCACTAAATTATCAATAAATTCACCACTAATAACAAATTTTTCGCCTACTTTCAAAGAATTAAATAACTCTTCCGACATTCTGTTAGTTTTTGCTCTCACAACAATCCGATTAATGTCCTCATTGGTTTTAACAAAATAATCATTGAGTTTTTTATTAAAATCAGAAATTATTAAAAAATCCTCAATGTTTTTATCACATTTATTTTTACTTTTGTCATCGCAACGATATTTATTAATAAGGTAACCTTCGAGATAAATTCGTTGGCCTAAAAATTTTTGTTGCTCTTTTAAAACTTCTGAGATTTTGTAGGTCTT
>JAGUWE010000142.1 GCA_020062525.1 Patescibacteria group bacterium
AAATCCTACAATTTTCACGCTCGCGCTGAACCTTACCAGCGGAGCATTTGGGACCGCTGGGATTTTTAATTTTAAACACAAACTCCCTGAGGAAAAATCTTCAGGGAGCTTTTTTTATTTTCCCCTCCTTTTCTAAAGGAGGGTGAAGGTCGATTCAAAAATCCCCCTTTCCGCCAGAGGCGGATCTCCGCCAAAGGCGGATGGGTTAGCCTGAGGCTAATCAGTTAGCCAGAGGACTAATCAGCCTCTGGCTGACCTCTGGCGCACGCCTTGGGCGGAAATCCCCCTTTTTCAAAGGGGGAACTTTTCTCTCCCTTTTAAAAAGGGAGAATTAAAGAGGGATTTTTATCTTTATCCCCCGCCGGTTGACTTAAGTAAAACCTGAAAAATAAATACACTCAAAGCATAAGCAGCTAAAACAATAGCCAAACCAATGGCGGCATTGATTAAAATTTTCCTGGCCTGTTCAATTTTTTGCTCATTACCCATTGAGGTCATCCAGACCAAACCGCCGTAAATAATTAAGGCAATAAAAACAATGCCCAGAAAGCCCAAAACATAATTGATAATTTTAAAAATGGTTTTTTGTAGTGTTCCTTCTTCAGGCGGACCGCTGGTCTTAAAACCTTCCTCACCAATTTTTTCCAAATAATCCTTTGACTTACTGCCCGAGCCCCACCAACCGGTTGCTAAAGAAACTGGGGCTAAACTCTGAAAAAGAAAAGAAAACAGAATGAAATAAATAAAAGTTCTTAATAAAATTTGTTGTCTTAATTGCATAATTAAATTTTATTTAATAAATCGCTCCAGTTGACTCGCCTAAAGCGCTCATAATAAACCAGGTTAAAGCGTAGGAAGTAATAATAATAACTATGCCAATGGTGGCATTGATAATGATTTTTTTGGCTTTGCCAACCTGTTCTTCATTACCGCGAGCGGTCATCCAAAGCCAACCACCGTAAACAATAAAAATCAAAAAAACAATACCAATAATACCTAAAATAGCGTAAATTATTTTACCTATTACTGCCACGACATCTTCTTCTTGAGTAATACTCGTGTCATAGCCAGCTTTACCTCCTAAGGCCTTGAGTTGACCAGCTCCAGTAGTTTGTTGGGCTAATGAAAAATTAACTAAAAAAAATAAATTTAAAACGAAAAATATAAAATATATAATAAAAATAACTTTACTTTTTAAAAATTTTTTCATAATTAACTGCCAAATCCTAAATTAGTTAAACCAACCGCTGCTCCTAAAGATTTCATAATAAAGAAGGTCAGAGCATAAGCGCCCATTATAATGACAATGCCAATAATTGAATTAGTCAAAATGTTTCTTGCCCGGGTAACTTGCTCTTCATTACCTTTGGCTTTCATCCAAATCCAGCCGCCATAAATCATATAGATCAGAAAAACAATACCGATAATTTCCAAAAATTTAGCAATAATTGAGCCAATGGTTTCAGCTAAGGCCGTCTCGCTTTGAGCCCCGGCTGTATTATAACCAGCGCCGCCTGCCAAAGAATCTAAAACACTGGTCATATCGGCTCGGGCATTAATAGTAATAAGACATTGACTAACAAGAAAAATAGTTAGCAAAACAAAAAATTTTATTTTAAATCTATCTGTCATAAAGGATTTTTAATTATTTTTTAACCTTGCTTCTGGGGGACGGTGGGAAACTTTCTTTAAATTTAAGCGCCAGGATAAATTTTGCCCGCGCCGCTTAAACTACTAACAATAAAACGGGTTAAAATATAAGCCCCCAGTATTATTAAAATGCCAATAACAGAATTAGTAATGATATCTTTGGCGCGGGTAACTTGCTCTTCATTACCTTTGGCTTTCATCCAAATCCAACCGCCATAAAGAATAAATAAGAAAAAAATTATGCCTAAAAAACCCAAAAAGATGCTAATGATATTACCAATTTTTGTAGCTAAAACATTTTCATCTACCACTTCTTCACCATAGCCAGCTTTCCCACTGACGGATTTCAATTGACCCAAAATCGATTCATCGGGCTCAGCAGCTAAGACCGATTTTAGAAAACTAAAATTCAAAAACAAAAAGAAAATTAACCAATAAGATTTAATTTGAGAAAAAAATTTTTTGGACATTTGTTTATCTCCCTCTTTATAAAAAAGGGGTTAGGGGAGATTTTTAAATCCTCCCTCGCCCTCCTTTTTAAAAGGAGGGAAAATCTTTTCTCCCTTTTAAAAAGTTAGTCAGAGAACCGTTCTCTGTTTTACTCCTGATAGCCCGTTTGTGTAATCAAAGCATTAACCACAAAGTAAGTGATGATATAAGCGCCCAAAATAATCACTAAACCAATTAAGGCCTCGGTAATCAAGTCCTTGGCTTTAGTTACCCGCTCTTCATTACCATGCGCCGTCATCCAGATATAGCCGCCATAAATGACTAAGATTAAAAAAACAATGCCGAGGAAAGTGAGGACGATTTTAATGATGTTGCCGATGGTTTCGGTTAAATCTCCCGTTGCTACCTCTTTAAACCCAGCTCCAGGGTCACCCGTCGCCACATTCCGTAATCTAAACATTATATCTGTCGGTAAATCATTAGTGGCTTGAGCAAAAACTAAAAAAAAAGAATTAAAAAAGGAAAAAAGTATTATGAAACAAACTATCAATTGAATTTTAAACCGTTGTTTAGTCATTTTGAATTTTTTTTATTATTAAATGTTTTTATCAAAAACCGCACTAATAAGTTTGGCAATGACATAGAAAGTAATAATATAAGAAGCCAAAACTATTATCAAACCAGTGGTGGCTTCAACAATTAACTTTTTGGCTTTGGTTAGCTGTTCTTCATTGCCGTGCGCCGTCATCCACTTAAAGCCGCCATAGATGGTCAAAATTAAAAATAAGACGCCCAAAAAACTCAAAACAATTTTAATTATTTGACCTATAATAAATTCTATGGGTTGATACGTATTGCTTGTCGTATCAATATAACCAGCCCCTCTACCAGCTGTATCTAATTGTCCACTTGAATTTTGTAAATTTAAAGCCAAGGCAGTTGAATTATTTAAAAATAAAAAACCAAAACCAGAAGTTAAAATTATAAAAATAATTAAAGTGAAGAATGTGATCCGATCTTTTTTCATATCTAAAATGTTTTCTCCCTTTTTAAAAGGGAGATGAAAGAGGGATTTCAGTTCTCTCCCTTTATAAAAGGGAGAGTCAGAGAGGGATTTTTAAAAATCTCCCCTAACCCCTCTTTTAAAAAGAGGGGAAAAATT
>JAGUWE010000139.1 GCA_020062525.1 Patescibacteria group bacterium
AATTTTTCCCCTCTTTTTAAAAGAGGGGTTAGGGGAGATTTTTAAAAATCCCTCTCTGACTCTCCCTTTTATAAAGGGAGAGAACTGAAATCCCTCTTTAATTCTCCCTTTTAAAAAGGGAGAAAATCAGATTGCTATGGGCGCTTTAATGGCCGGATGAGGATCGTAATTTTCTAAAGTAAAATCTTCGTATTTAAATTCAAAAATATCTTTGACCTCAGGATTAATTTTCATCTTTGGCAAGGGTCGCGGCTGGCGACTAAGCTGGAGTTTTATTTGTTCCAAGTGATTGTTGTAAATATGAACATCGCCAAAAGTATGAACAAAATCGCCAGGTTCCGTGCCCGTTGTTTGCGCCATCATCATTGTCAGCAGGGCATAAGAAGCAATATTAAAAGGCACACCTAAAAAAACATCAGCGCTGCGTTGATAAAGTTGGCAGGAGAGGCGGTTTTCAGCGACATAAAATTGAAAAATCGTGTGGCAGGGCGGAGGAGCGGTTTTTTTGCCCAAGATTAATTGACTAAGATCTCCTACATTCCAGCCGCTGACAATAATGCGGCGCGAGTCCGGATTTTTTCTAATCATTTCTTGGGCCTCGGCAATTTGGTTGATTTTAGTCCCATCATTCGCTTCCCAGCGCGTCCATTGCTTGCCATAAATCGGTCCAAGCTCGCCCTGTTCATCTGCCCAGGCGTCCCAGATTGTTACTCCATGGTCGTTTAAATATTTGACATTAGTATCACCGCGCAAAAACCACAAAAGTTCGTAAATAATAGATTTGAGATGGAGCTTTTTAGTAGTGAGCAGGGGAAAGCCCTCGGCTAAATTAAAACGCATTTGATAACCAAAAATACTTTTTGTGCCCGTGCCAGTGCGATCACTTTTATTAACTCCTTCATCCATTATTTTTTGCAAAAGCTCCAGGTATTGCTTCATAATTTTTAATACTCTAACATTGTATTTTGATATTACGAGTTACGCAATGCGAATGAATTTTACTTAGAAATCCCCTTATTTCCCCCTTTTATAAAGGGGGATTAATGGGGGATTTTTCTTTGATATATTTAAATTAGCTATAAGTTACTGATTTATTTTTTCAATCACTTTGTCAATTTGAGTAAAAAGTTCGTCCAAAGTTCCTTCATTGTTAATGGTATAGTTAGCCATAGCAATTGGCCCGGCTTGGAAAAGATTTTCAATTTGGGCGTAATCGCGGCTTTGGGCTTCTTGGAAAGTCAAAGGTCTAATTGGACGACGAGCCAATCTTTCATACCTTGTTTTAGGAGAAGTATAAATCGCGACAGTTATAAAGTCATCAGCGAATTTTTCCTTAAACAATAAATATTCTTGCCAATCATACAAACTTTCAACCAATATCGGCGAATCGTCCGGCATCTCTTCTATTTTTTTAATTATTTGACTGGCATAATAAAGCCGGCCATATCTTTCGCGCAGCCCCTCGCGTGTTAGGCGTTCATTTTTTTCGTTAATTTCTAGGCCCTGCTTTTTCATTTCATCAAAGGTGACTTCACCAAAATAAACTTTTGGCCAATTATATTTTTTCATCAAATAATTTATCACTTCTGTTTTACCGCTACCCGGTAGTCCAAAAATTGCGATGATTTTTTGTTTCATAAGTATTAATATTTCTATCTTTTATTTAAATCTGCTCCGTATTGATGTTGGTCATCTAAAATATCCTTTTTTTGCCAGTCCTTAATCCAGTCCTCCACTTGGAAAATTTTATAATTACCATCCTTAGTTGAACAAATTACTCTACTTAGGCCAGCGTTAACCATCATTTTTTTGCACATAAAGCAAGGAAAACCATCGCGGTCGTAACAAAAAATATAGACATCTCCTCCTAAAAGAGAAACACCGGCTCGGGCGGCATTGATAATCGCGTTCATTTCCGCATGGACGCTACGGCAAAGTTCATATCTCTGGCCATGAGGAACATTCATTTTATCCCTTAAACAAAAACCCCTTTCAAAACAATCCTTTGTTTTTCTGGGGGCACCGATATAGCCGGTGGAAACAATTTGATCATCTCTGACAATAATTGCCCCGCCTTTATTTCGAAAACAAGTACACCTATCAGCTACTTGCTTTGCAATATTTAGATAATAATCATCTTTAGAGGGTCGTGGTTTCATAAGTTTATATTTTTAGATGGTTAAATAAAGGTGTTTGTTTTTCATACTCCTGAATTTTCAGCTCTAATATTTTTTTAGCCCAAGGATCCGTTATTTTAGGAAGCAAATTTTTGGCTTCTCTGATATAAAAATCTCTAATATTTTCTTTGACTCCCGGCTCTACCTCAACCTCGCAAGGATTATTGATGTGAGAAGTTAAAAATAACGCTATCTCTAAATCACTGGCTTTTTTTGGTAATTGTTCTGGCTCTTCGGCTTGATGAAAGTTTAAAGATTTTTCTTTTTCCATACCAAATTTTAGTTTTCAATTCTTTTTAAATTCGTTATATTTTCATAAATAAGCAGATAAAAAGCAGGGGATAGACCCCCCTTTATTATAACAATGTAAAGATGTGCAAATCTAAGTTAGATTATAGCAAATAATTTTTGATTTGGCAAAAAAATAAAAAATCTGGCAAGAACCAGATTTTTAAATCCCAATAATCCCAAGAATCCCAA
>JAGUWE010000010.1 GCA_020062525.1 Patescibacteria group bacterium
AAAACAAAGGCCTGGGCCATTTCAAAATAAATATGAGGCCGAGTCGGACTTAAGGGTATGGCTTGGCTGCCTAACTTAATAACCTCGTCCAGCTGGTTTTTATCAAATTTGAATGAATTGTTGTAAAGTGTCATTAAATAAATATAATTACGGACATTCATCGGCTCCTCTTTAATGCTCCCTTTAAGTTCAGCGGCAGATAACTGGGCCATTCGGGCCAAATCTTTTTCCGGAATTTGGTTTTCTCTAATTTTACCGGCGACAAAATCAGCAAAATACTGTCTGAACTCGGCATTCTGGTAGGTTTGATGGGCGAAAGCTCTTTGAAAATTACTCACAATTTCAGGGAAACGTTCCTTGGCTTGGCCTATTTTTTCAATAGTAACTGCCTCAATACAAGCCAAATTAGCTTTAACTGGCCGGTAATTAAATAAATAAAAAGCGAAACAAATTAAAATTAAAAAGGTTAAAATTACTGGGAGACCTAATTTTTGAGAAGTGAGTTTTTTTTCTTGGCTAGGCGTTTGGCTTAATTTCTTTTCTAAAATTAAAAAATTAATCCAAGCTAAAGTTAAATAAAACATTAGATAACTGGCTGGTGTATCAAAAACAAAGAAATTCTGGCCAAAATAAACAACGAGTAAAATGATTAAAGGGATATATAAATAATAATCCCCACGATTTTCTTTAAATTTATGCCAAAGCAAAATAAGAGCTGATATTAAAATACCAAGATAAGCCGCAAGTCCCACCATACCCGAGGTAACGCCAATATCAAAAATAATATTATGAGCGCGATCATACCAAACGCGTGAGCCGATATCTAAAATAAGTCCGGCCGGAAAATATTTATTAAAGACAACGTTATAATTTTCATACCCCCAACCAAGCCAAAAGCGCTCGCGCCAACCCTGCCAACTAGTTTGCCAAGCTAAAAGCCGCGCTTGGGTGGTAATATCAGTTGATGAAATAGAAACAATTCTACCCAGTGTCGGATTGTTCTTAACCCACGGCTTAGCGGCATTAAGCCAAATTAAGGTAATGAAGGCAATGATTACCAACAAACTAATAATAGCCGCTGATTTAATTTTCTTATTCTGCGACAAAATAATTGAAAGAAAAATAAAAATCACAATGCCCGCAAAAAACGACAAAACCGCGCCTCTGGTCTGGGTATTATACAAAACATAAATTTCCAAAAACAAAGCCAAAAAATAAAAAATCCGCCAACCAATCGCTTTTCTTTGGTTAAAAAGTATAATGGCAAAAGTGATATTAAAAATTAAATAAGCGGCCAAGAAACTGGCATTGCCAATGGTGGCCGAAAGCCGAGCTTCGCCGCTATGAAGCAAAAAGGCCAGATTAAAACGGCTCCCTAAATCAAATTGCTGAGCCAAAGCGTATAGGGTAACTAAAAAACTGACAATCACGCTCCAGTTTAGTAAATTATACCACTTGGCCCTCTCTTTAAAGACACTGCTAACAATAAGAAAAAGGGCTAAAAAATGAGCTACAGTTATCAGTCCATCGCTTCTTTCAACATTGCTCCAAAAACTGCGATAAAAATTAACGCCGAAAATGCCGGTAATAATTAAAACAATAAAATAAAGAATAAGAAGTTTTCCCACCAAAGAAAGTTTGGGCCGATAAGCCGGATTCTGTAAAGCCAAAAGAAGATAAAAAAAGAAAATAACCTCAATAATAGTCCGAAAAATAACGACTTTGGGAAAAATAAAGGGAAAAACAAAACGACCGCTGACAATAAGTGGAATAAGAAGGCCAAGATAAATGCCTCCGGTAATAATGGCTAAATACCATTTTTCGCTTTTAGAATTAGTCATAAATCAGTTGTGTTTTAATAAACTTAGGATGATAAACTAAAGATGAAATAACTATAACAAAATGATAAAAGATAATCAAGGATTTATTCTAATTTATTAATCTAAAAAACCAAAAAAGACGCCTCTAACCCCATCATTAATTAGCGTCTTTTTTGATATAAACCCCCACACCTAATAACTGCAGAAAGGGCTTTGCGAGTAATCGCCTACAGAAAAATTAAAATAGCGGCTATTAGGTGTGGGGGTAAACTTTTTAGAAAAGATCTTTATCAATATTAATGTCAGCAGAATCAATCAAAGCTGAATCTTTGTCATAATTTGCCGCTGAAGCTATCTCTTCGCCAATCTTGTAATTGACAAAAAATAAAGGGGAAATATCATCAATCATTTTATTCCAATTTGCGCCATAAAGTTCTTGAGCAATGCTCTCAGTTTTAACCCAACGCAATCGGCCGCTTTTTTCCACTGCGTAAACTTTTGGGTCTGTTTGAATTTTAACCATCCTAACGCCCGGCCGATAAGTTATATTGCCACCGATTAGATACTGACTTAACTCCTTGGAAGTAATAATTTTGACCTTTGAAAAATCACTATACCAGGCCTTATAAACCTTGTCATTGGGAAAGATATATCTTTTACCATCATTACCTAAATAGTAAACTGTTTTACAAGTTGGGCAATCTAATTTAACTAAGTCCCCCGAGCCCTTAATTTTTGGTTTAGTTGTTTTAACGGTCAAGTCAATCTTATTGACGATTAATTGATTAAAAATAACTTTAAGATCATTAGTACCATCACCATCTAAATCAATTATCTTAGTTTGACCAACAGCTATTTTAAGAGTAATAGGCTGAGAGCCAAAGATAAGCCAAATCCGTTTTTTATCAATTTCAAGTTGATTAACTTTTAAACTGTGACTTTCTATTTTTCCACCACTGACTGAAGTTGTAAAATTAGCTTGTGAGGTTTCATACATAAACAAATTAGTGCCGCTACTACCAACAGTGCCAATAGAAGATGTTTGACCGCTACTAATAATAAGAGTATTTCCGCTACCGCTGCCAGTGCCAGAAGACGATCCCCCTCCACCACCACCGCCGCCGCCAATCATAACGCAAGTCGCGCTCGCACCCGAACCAGAGACGCGATAACCGGCATTACAACTCGCAGCCCCGCAAGTAGGATAAGAGTTATAGGTGGCTGCATTAGCCAAAGTTGAACATAAAATAGACGAACAACTGGTAGAGGTGGAAGGTGAAATAGTGTAAACGCCAGTGGTAGTTGGCAGAATTACATATGTTGCGCCCGGGGTGGTATTTGTTCCGCATTCTACCAATCCCCCGCCTCTATTGATATCAATTACGCCCACACTGCTATCCGCTGAACCAACTCCAAAGGTGCCGGGATTAGTGACAGTAAAAGTGCCACTATCAAAACTCCAGCTTTCAGCTGTGGAACCATTCATAATAATCATATCAACTGTCCCGCTACCCATAGTTACACCAGTAACAGTGATATTAGCATTAGCCGTAAAATCATTAGTGGCGGCTAAAAGAGGTTGACTTAAAATCAAGGAAAAGATAATCAAACTACTTATGATTAAATATTTCTTTTTCATAAGTTATTTATTTTTAATTATTTTAAAGTTTAGTCACAAGAGCCAGCTTCTAAAACCTTGGTCCCAGCGCCACTAACATATTCTCGGTATCTTACCCCCTCGGCATTAATCCACTCAAGGCAACTTGCTCCAGTGGTAATGGCAGCTTTAATTTTAAGAGTTGTGGTTGCCGCGTTTGAATCTGAGCCAACGACGAAAGTA
>JAGUWE010000041.1 GCA_020062525.1 Patescibacteria group bacterium
ATTTCTCCTGGAATAATTCTGCTAAGAAATATTTAAATCTCTACCGAAAATTAGTTAATAAATAATCTTAAATAGGCGAGGAAAGTAATTTTTAGGATCATCCGCAGGCGAAATTGCTTGGTCTCGCCATAGGCGAGGATTTTGCCGAGGACTGAGCCGATTTATTCGCTGGAAATAAATCGGCGTATCCTAAAAATTACTTTCCTCGCCATAAATTAACCTTAAAATATGCCTAAAATAATTTCCGAGATCAGAAAGTCATACTTTCTTAATAAATATGTTATCATTACCCCCGGCCGAGCTCGCCGTCCTCGTGATATCCATGAAAAAACCATGGTTGAAAGAACTAAGCCCTGTGTTTTTTGTCCAGAAAACGTTGAAAAAGATATTTTAGTCAAACAATATGGTGGCCAAGGTGATGACTGGAATGTTTTGGTCTTAAAAAATAAATATCCAGCCGTGACTTTAAATAACAAAAGAGCTTATGGCACACAAGAAGTAATTGTAGAAACGCCGATTCATGGCTTAGAATTTGGAGAGATAAACGAGGGCCAAATTGAAAAAATCTTGCGAGTCTACGCTGAAAGAACAGCGGCGATTTCAAAAATCAAAAGAATTGAATATATTTTGGTCTTTAAAAATAATGGCTCCAAGGCCGGTGCTTCAATTTTACATGCCCATTCCCAAATTTTTGCTACTGATATTTTACCAGTGGATGTTTATGAGGAATTAAAATTAGCTAAAAAATATAAATTAAAAAATAAAACCTGTCCTTATTGTGATATTTTGAAAAGTGAAATTAAAGGCCCAAGAAAAATTTATACTGATAAATATATTGCGGCTTTCGCGCCTTATGCTTCAGAATTTCACTATGAGGCCTGGATTTTTACTAAAAGGCATTTGGATAATATTACTCGCCTTAGCCAAGCTGAATTTAAATCCTTTGCTAAAGTTCTAAAAAAAATCCTGCTTAAATTACATCTGCTTGATCTTTCTTATAATTTTTTTATGCATCAAGTGGTTTCTGAACCAGATCAACATTTTTATTTAAAAATCCAACCGCGCGAAAGCATCTGGGCTGGTATTGAACTTGGCTCGGGTATTGTCATTAATTCTATTTCACCTGAGGTTGCCGCCGCTTATTATCAAAAATAATCCAAAAATGGATTATTCCAAATCGTCACGATCGTGATTATTTGGTATAATTAAAAAATTATAAATATAAATAAAAAACGAATCAAATCTATGACTGCAAAATACACTTTGGCTTTTGATGTTGGGGGGACAAAAATTAAAGCTGGCTTAGTGAAAGCTGATAAAGTTTTTCATTGCCAAACCTATCCCACAGAAAAAAAATCTGCCCAGAAGTTTCTAACTGAAATTGAAATTATTATTAAAAGTTTAATCAATCCAAAGGTGAGTCAAATTGGTATTGCTACCGCTGGCTTAGTTAGAAAGGAAGGTAATCAGGTTGACTTTGTGCCTCACTTTCCCAAGGGACTTATTAACATTCCTTTAAAAAGAAGGTTGGAAAAAAAATTTGGCCTACCGGTTAAGGTGGACAATGATGTTAATTGTTTTATCTTGGCAGAGTTAAAATATGGCGCGGCTCGGGGTTTAACTAATGTTATTGGCCTAACTTTGGGTACGGGTATTGGTGGAGGAATAATTATTGATGGTAAACTTTATCAAGGACACACTGGGATGGCTGGAGAGTTTGGTCATATAATTATTGAAGCTCATTTAGGTTGGCCTTGTCGTTGCGGCAAACTTGATGATTTTGAAACTTTAGCTGCCGGACCAGCTTTAGAAAAATGGTATAAAAAAATTACCGGCAAAAAGAAATCAACTTATGAAATAAGCGAAATGACTTTAAAAAACAACCCGCAAGCACTCAAATCTTTAAGTATTTTGGCTAAATATTTAGGCATTGGTATTTCTAATTTAATTACTATTTTTAATCCAGAGATGGTCATTATTGGCGGCGGTCTGGCTGAAATTAAAAAACTTTGGCCACTAATGAGGCGGGAAATTAAAAAAAATTTATTGCCAGAATTTAAAAATTGTCCGGTTGCCAAGGCCAAACTTGGTACTAACGCGGGCCTCGTCGGCGCCAGCTTAATTTAACTCTCAATTCTTAGATATAATATTTTTCAAGTCTACTTCTGAAAATAAAAAGAGCATCTCTTCAGACGAGATGCTCATTATTTTTTAGTTTCTTTAAACCTAAACGAGTTCAACTTCTCTTTCTCTCGCAAGAAGATCAAGAAGATTTTGAATAATCTCGGTACACCCACCGGCAAACTCTACTTCATCATAAGTGAAACTATATCTATTACCAGAAGCGTCGTAAACCATGATTAACCCAACTTCTCCATCAGTTATAATTGGCATAAAAAGCACAGCATTAATGTTTTTAATCACTGCCCAGTGACTCATATAGGCGGTCAAAGGATTGTTTTTGACATCAGCAACTAAAAGAACATTTTTTGTTTCCAAGACCCGCTCCAGAGCTCCCTTGCCAGCAATTGAATCAACACTTCCAATGCCATGCTCTTGTAAAAAAGGTGGTTGAGCGCTAATAATCTGATACTCATTACTTTCCTTCTTAATTTCTAAAATAAGGCAACGATTGACATCAAGGGCACGCCGCATTAGTTCTGCTATACTCTCAATGTCTGTTTTTTTGATGGTTGGTTTTAATAAAATCTCAGTAATTCCTTTGATTACTTTCCAATATCTCAAATATCTCATCATTTTGCCCTCCTTTTTTGAAAATTGTTTAAAAATTGTTGTTAAAGGTCTTTGATTTATTATTTAAAAAAAGATAGTCAAAATTGAAAAAAACTCTTCTCTTTGCTACAATAATTTGAGAAAATCAAATTTCTTTCAGGGTTATGCCTATACCTCAGCTTAACAAAAAATTAGAAAAAAAGCAACTAACTGCTTATTTAGAAAAAACACCACGAAAACCACGGAAAAAGAAAAATCTAAGAAAAATTATTTCTACTTTAATCACCGCGGTAATTTTTTTAATTCTTTTTAGTGGCTTATTTTTCTTTGTTTTTGTTTTCTGGGTTTCTAAGGACTTACCAGATCCTGATCGTCTGATTGAAAGAGCTGTCCCTTTGAGCACCACAATCTATGATCGAACCGGGCAAACCATCCTTTACGAAGTTCATGGTGAAAAACGTCGTTCAATGGTTGAACTTCAAGGATTACCTGAGTATATAAAGTGGGCTACCATTTCCATTGAAGATAAAAATTTTTATACTCATCAAGGTTTTGATTTTTTAAGAATTATTAAAGCAACCTTAGTTAATTTAATCCATCTGAGCAAATATCAAGGCGCCTCCACTATTACTCAACAGCTAATTAAAAATGCTATTTTAACTCCAGAAAAAACTTATTCGCGAAAAATCAAAGAATTAATTTTGTCTTGGCAAATGGAACGAAAATTTTCCAAAGACGAAATTTTAAAAATGTATCTTAATGAAATCCCTTATGGCTCAACTGCTTATGGGATTGAATCAGCGGCTAAAAATTATTTTGGCAAACCAGCCGGTGGACTTTCTTTGGCTGAAGCAGCCGTACTCACCGCCCTGCCTAAGGCACCGACTTATTATTCGCCCCATGGCAATCATAAAGATGAACTACTGGCTCGCCAAAAAATGATTTTGGACTTGATGGTTAAATATGGTTACATCAAAGAAGAAGAAGCTGAGACAGCTAAAAAAGAGCCACTTAATTTCAAACCGCCGGGAGAAAATATTATTGCTCCTCATTTTGTGATGTATGTTAAAGAATTGCTTTCAGAAAAATATAGTGAAAAAATGGTGGAGGAAGGCGGCTTTAAAGTCACCACTACTTTAGATTTATACAAACAACAAATTGCTGACGAAGTTATCAAGGACTGGGTGCCGAAAAATGAGAAAAAATACAGTGCTACTAACGCCGCTTTAGTAACAATTGATCCGAAGACCGGTCAAATTTTAGCTATGGTTGGTTCGCGTGACTATTTTGATGAAGAGCATGATGGCAATGTTAATGTAACTTTACGGCCCCGCCAACCCGGCTCTTCTTTTAAGCCCCTGGTTTATGCCCTGGCTTTTAAAAAGGGCTTTACGCCAGAGACACTTTTATTTGATGTCGTCACTAACTTTGCTGTAGAAGGAGCTAAAGATTACATTCCTCATAATTATGATAGTCAAGAACATGGACCAGTAACAATGCGTCAAGCTTTAGCTGGTTCCCTTAACATTCCAGCTGTCAAGACCCTATATTTAGCCGGGGTCAATAATGTTTTAGATCAAGCTGAAAAAATGGGCTACACTACTTTCACTGAACGCAACCGTTTTGGTCTTTCTTTGGTTTTAGGCGGAGCTGAAGTCAAACTTTTAGAACACACCAATGCCTATTCAGTTTTTGCCCGCGAAGGTTATTATCAAATGCCGGTGGCAATTTTAAAAATTGAGGACAGCGCTGGCAAAGTAATTGAGGAATATAAAGAGACCAGGCCTACTCAGGTCTTAGACACTCAAGTTTGCCGCCAGATTAATAATATTCTTTCTGATAATTCAGCGCGGGCTTTTATTTTCGGTGAAAATAATTACTTGACCTTACCAGATCGCCCAGTGGCTGCTAAAACTGGCACGACTAATGATTATCATGATGCCTGGACAATCGGCTATACGCCCTCACTAGTGACAGGCGTTTGGGTCGGTAATAATGACAATTCTGAAATGAAGCGAGGAGCTGACGGTTCTAAGATCGCTGCTCCGATTTGGCAAAATTTTATGAAAAGAGTTTTAATTGGTACGCCAGTTGAGTCCTTTAATCCGCCAGCGCCGACAACTCCGGCAAAACCCATTTTAAAAGGCGAACTACCAAGTACTGTCATGGTTAAAATTGACAAGGCCTCAGGCAAATTAGCCACTGAACTCACCCCGCCCAATTGGATTGAAGAAAAACAATTTAAAGAAGTCCATTGCCTTTTGCATTATGTTAATAAAGATGACCCTCAAGGACCGCTGCCTGAAAATCCAGCATCTGATCCCCAATACCCACGTTGGGAAGAAGCAGTTCAAAGATGGGCCAGAGAATCTGGCTTTGCCAAGGGCGAAATGCCGCCGACTGAATATGATGACCTTCACACCAAAGAAAATCAACCGCAAGTTAAACTAACTTATCCTTTGGTGAATCAAACCCTGACTAACGACGCAATTACTTTTAACGTTGAGACCACGGCTCCGCGTGGGGTCAAGAGAATTGAGTATTATATTGATGATAAATTAGTTGCTGAGAGTATTTCAGCTCCTTTCAATTATAATTACATTATTAGTGGCTTTGACAATGGTTCGCATATTTTTAAAGCAGTGGCTTATGATGATATTGACAACGCCGGAATAGATTGGATGACTATTAATTTCGTCCTACCAGAGATACCGATTGATTTTAAAATCCTAAATCCCATCAATAACTCATCTTTTGGCAAAAATAATTTTCCTTTACCAATATCTGCCTCGGTTAATTATCTTAATAAAATTCA
>JAGUWE010000132.1 GCA_020062525.1 Patescibacteria group bacterium
TTAGAAGAGGTTTTGAGAGTGACGAGAGAATGAGGATAAATTTCCAATTTCCAATTTCCAAACATATGGTAAACAACAAAAAAACCAAAATTCTTTTGATTGAGGATGATATTTTTTTGTCCAGTATTTACAGTAAAAAATTTGAAAGCGAGGGTTTTGAGATGTTAATCGCTTTAGACGGAGAGAAGGGTTTAAAATTGGCCTTAAGCAAAAAGCCAGATTTAATTTTACTTGATTTACTTTTGCCGGGCATTGACGGTTTTGAGGTCTTAAGAACACTTCAAAAAAACAAAGAAACGCAAAGAATACCAGTCATTCTTTTGACTAATTTAAATCAAAAAGAAGACATTGACAACGGACTGGCCTTGGGAGCCGCTGATTACATAATTAAGACCCATTTTATGCCGAGTGAAATTGTGGAAAAAGTGAAGAAGTTTTTGGGTAAATCAAAAGAATAATTTTCAATTACCAATTTTCAATTTTCAATCAATTTTATAATTAACTAATTTTCAATAGTCCGCCCTTGGCGGACAATTTAGAAATTAGAAATTAGAAATTAGAAATTAGAAATTTCAGTGTTATGTCCATTTTTAACTACAAAGCAAAAAATCGAGCCGGTCAGACCATTCGCGGCAAAGTTGAAGCGGTGAATGAACAAATTGCCGCTGACATTTTAAGAGAAAAAAATTTATTTGTCATTAAGGTTAGTCGCAAGAGACATTTTTTTTTAATTGATACAATTATTGAAAAGTTTTTTTGTCGCATCAAAGTCAAAGACGAGGTGATTTTTTTTCGCCAACTTTCGGTTTTAATTTCGGCCACTATTCCTTTGGTTCAAGCCCTTAATATTTTAGTTAAACAGACACCCAATAAAACTTTTCAAAAGGTGATTTTAGATATCGCTGACGATGTTGAAGGAGGCAGTCGTCTTTCAGATTCTTTGGCTAAATATCCCCAGGTCTTTAATAACTTTATTATTAGTATGATTAAGTCTGGTGAGACCTCGGGTAAATTAGAAGAGGTCTTAATTTATTTAGCCAATCAACAGGAGCAGGACTATGATTTAATCAGCAAAATTCGCGGAGCGATGATTTATCCGGCTTTTGTTTTTGTAATGTTAATTGTCGTCGGGGTAATTGTTATGGTTTTTGTCATTCCCAAACTGACTACTATTTTTCTTGAATCAGAAACAAAGCTGCCCCTGGCCACTTTAATTTTAATTAGTATTAGCCAATTTATTGTTAATTTTTGGTGGCTTTTGTTATTTATTTTGCTCGTAGTTTTTATTTTTTTCCAACTCTATTTTAAGACCCCCTTTGGCCGCCATCAACGGGATGTTCTCAAATTAAAACTGCCGCTTTTGGGACCACTTTTTCAGCGCATTTACTTAGTTCGTTTTACCAGAAGTTTTGCCACCCTTTTGACTGGCGGGGTAATGATTACCAAAGCCCTAGAAGTCACCCGAGAAGTGGTTGGCAACACTGTTTATCAGGGCTTAATCAGTAAGACCATTAAAGAAGTTGAAGATGGCAATACCTTGGTTTCTGTTTTTAGTAAGAGCCCTTATATCCCAGTGATGTTAAATCAGATGATATCAATCGGCGAAGAAGCCGGTAAATTAGATGTAGTTTTAGCAAAAATTACTGATTTTTATACTAAAGAAGTAGAGACCTTAGTGAAAAATTTTGTGACTCTGCTTGAGCCCCTGGTGATTGTCTTAATAGGATTGGGGGTCGGCGTTTTAGTTGCGGCAGTCATTCTGCCAATTTATAATTTAGCGTCGCAGTTTTAATAATTCAAAATTCAAAAATCAAAATGGAAAATGACAGTGTAAAATTTAAAAATGAATTCAAAGGGCGACTTTATAACTGGGTTTTACGGCTAATCAAATTTATTGACAACCTTCCCAAGGACTCTATTTGTAATATTTTGGGTAAACAACTTTTGCGCAGCGGCACCAGTATTTTGGCCAATTATATTGAGGCCAATTCTTCAAGTTCCAAGAAAGATTTTATCAA
>JAGUWE010000025.1 GCA_020062525.1 Patescibacteria group bacterium
GTAGCTGGAATAGAGCCAAACAAAGGGGCCTTGTTCGTTTAGAGGGTAAAGAGTATGTAGTGCAGGAGGGAGATGTGGTTTTAATAAAGCATGGCTAAAAAATTTCTAATTTCTAATTTTTAACTTGATAATTCCCTGTGGTCTTGCCGCAGGGTTGCCTTCGTCTGTCATTCCCGCGAAAGCTGGAATCCAGAAGAATAATCAAAGGACTGGATTCCTGCCTACGCAGGAATGACAAACAGTGCGTATGTTCAATATCTTGCTACCCCATGCTCTTGACATAGGGTGGTTCATTTGTCAACCTTTGACTTTTAATTTTTAACTTTTTTATTTATGTACCGCGGAATAGCAACATTCACCTTGGACTATGGCAAGTGCCCTCGTTGGCTTTTTGAGCGGATGGTCCGCCTTGGCCGGGAAATGACACGGGTTTTGATTGACGAGTATGGTCCCGACGAATTTATTAAACGCCTCGCTGATCCGGTTTGGTTTCAGTCCTTGGGCACGGTTTTGGCTTTTGACTGGAATGCCAGCGGACTCACGACAATTTTAACAGCGGCTTTAAAAGAAGGCATTCGTGGTCAGGAAAAGTGCCTCGGAGTTTTTATTTGTGGTGGTAAGGGCAAGACCTCTTTAAAAACGCCGGAGGAAATTACAAGTTGGGGCCAAAAATTATCGCTTCCCGAAAACAAAACCAATTCCTTAATTTATAATTCCAAAATGGCGGCTAAAGTGGACAGCTCTTTAGTTCAGGACGGATTTCAGATTTATCATCACACTTTTTTCTTTAGCCGTAATGGTGCTTGGGCAGTCGTGCAACAGGGAATGAATATAGCCAACCAAACGGCGCGGCGTTATCACTGGTTTTCGGAAAAAATTATTGATTTAGTGGTGGAGCCGCATAGCGGCGTTGTTTCGGACAGCCGCGGTGTGGTTTTAAATTTGGTGGCTAAAGAAAGTGATAAGACCAGAAAGTTATCCGCTGAACTTGTTCAAAGCGGCTACAAAACATTAATGAAAGACATTGAGCTTTTAAGAAAACATTCTTCAACGCTAAGCCGGATGCTGGCACTGAAATTTAAAGGCGAAAAATTAACCTTTCTGGAATTAGCCAATGCCGAATTTAAAACTCATCCGGTTTTAGCCGAGGATTTTTCCAAGAGTTGTTATTTGGAAAAAATTTTAGCTCGTGTTACCGACGAGAAGCCAAAAACCTATGAAGAACTGTTAGCTACTCCGGGTGTCGGCCCAAAAACTATGCGGGCTTTGGCGCTGGTCGGCGAAGTGATCTACGGCGCCGAGCCGTCTTATGAGGATCCGGCGCGTTACAGTTTTGCCCACGGCGGCAAAGACGCCACGCCTTATCCGGTTGACCGGCCAACCTACGACTTTACCATTCAAACTATGCAGCGACTGGTGACTAAAACTAAAATCTCCCCTTTTGAGAAAAAAAGAATTAACCAGCGGCTGATCCAACATCCTTTTTAAATAATCAACCGATCTTTCAAAAGTAATAAAAGGAGGGGGAAATGATTATCGGCAGTATTAGAAAAAGAAAAAGGAAAGAAATGTTAGATTTTTTTAAAAAAATTGGCCTAAATCAGGAAGCGCTTGGTTTTATTGAAAACAGGATAAAAAGAGAAAAAAGAATCAGTCTGATTTTTTTTAATATTTACGGCCAAGACGATCGGGTTCGTTTAAGAAATCTTGTTATTGATAATGAGGTAAAATTCAAAAAAAGAGGCAATGCCAATTTTTTTGCCAAGCGAATCAGCAGCATAATTCAAGGAACCAACGATTTACTTCTCGGCGTTCATCTTTCTGATCTTAAGGCCAGCCCCGGCTTTACTAATTGGTGGGAGTATAAAGTTTAGGCGGCAGAATAAAAACCTGACGCCTTTTTTTTGGCATTTAAATAAATCCTTGTTATAATTGGCAGTAAGGGAGAAAAAGAAAATTTATTTTCTTTTTCAACCGAACGAACCAATTTCCTTATAATAATTAAGAAAAGATAATAAAATGAATAAATTAAAGAAGTAAAATCATAACTTTATGGATTTTAAGGAGTATCAAAAACTTTCGCGGCGGACTGTGCTTTATCCTAATAAAGATAATAATTTTGTTTATCCGACTTTGGGCTTAAGTGGCGAAGCCGGGGAAGTGGCGGAAAAAATCAAAAAAGTTTTGCGCGACAAAAATGGGGTAGTTGATGAAGTGATTAAAGCCGATTTAGCCAAAGAATTGGGCGATGTTTTGTGGTATTTGACGCAAATTGCCACCGAACTTGGACTTTCGCTTGATGAAATAGCTGAAACTAACATTACTAAATTGGTGGATCGGCAAGAAAGAAACAAACTTAAGGGGAGTGGAGATGATAGATAAATCTTTAAAATTTCCAACTTCTCCCGCTTAGGAATAATTGAAATTTTATATGGATAAGATTTTCCAAGACCGTCATTCAGTCAGAAGTTTTCAGGATAAAGAAATTAGTAAGAAAGATTTAACTGAAATTTTAGAAGCGGCAAATTCAGCGCCTTCAGCCGGCAATTTAAAAGCGCGGGAAATTATTATAGTTAAAGACCAAAAAATAAGAGACGAGTTGGCCGAAGCAGCTTTGGGCCAAGATTTTGTGGCCGAGGCGCCGTTAGTTTTAGTTTTTTTTGCCGTGCCCGAACACTCAGAGCGAAAATATGGCCAGCGCGGACGCAATCTTTATACTTTGCAAGATGCCACCATTGCGGCTAGCTTTGCTTGGCTTCAAGCCGTAATTTTAGGATTAGCCGCTTGTTGGGTTGGCGCTTTTGACGATGATGAAGTTAAAAAGATTTTTAAAACTAAAGATGATTGGCAACCAGTCGCCATTATGCCCATTGGCTATGAAAAATGATAAAACCTGTCCTGTGGATAACTTTTAGCAAAAGGACTTGACAAGTTTTTTTAAAAATAGTAAAGTAAAGGCACAATCAACAAACACCACACTCTATATCTCAGCCATTGACGGCACCAAAAACCCAACCAACCCAACCCACAACCCAAACCAAACACATACTTTTTTTATTGGTAAAAATTTTTCCTTTGTCTTTCAGGGCTTATTAAAATGTCATACTGATCCGCCAGTCGGCGGATTCAGTATCTCACAGAGAATTCAAAAAGAGATCCCGAAACCCGTGTCTGCCGACGAGGCAGGCAAGTTTGGGACGACAACTTAAGAATAAGGAATAATAAGCCATGAAAGGCGGGGGATTTTTTCCTTCAGCGTTGGCAGTAGCACTCAATTCCTTAAAGTATGTGTTTTCCGGCTGGTTAAATAAAACTTGACTGTCCGGAGCTTGTGGGAAAAAAAATATATAGTGTGGTGCTATATCAAAAATGATGTGCTACTGCCAGCACTAAAGGAAGAAATAGAATGACTCCTCATCGGAGTTTTTTTATTTGGCTTTGTTACTAAAAATTGCCAGCTTTGGCAGCTGTTTTTATGTCGCTAAGCACGGTGATTGTGGCAATTAATGCTCTGACACTTAAAAGCATGAAAATATAAAATAAAATATTCAAGTCCACGAACATAATTGACACTCAGCGAAAAACCTGCTAAGTTTTTAGCAGGTTTTTCGCTTTTTGAAAACTAAATAAAACGTATAAAAATCATCTGTTTTAGTAAAGAAAGGACAAAAAGGAGGATTAAGATGAAAAAATTTAAATCCATTAAAAGAGAAGGTTTTACTGTCAGTCAAATTGATCACCAAAATTTTTGAAAGGAGAAGGAAAAACAAATAAAATTTCATGCTAACCTCTTAAAATCATTTAAGAGGTTGTTTTTTTTGGAAGTTTTGGTAAGATAAAGAAAATCTAACATTTGAAATATAAAAGTTTATGAAAAAATATTTTTTAATTGGTTTGGTTAGCATTGTTGCTGTTATAGCAATAACTTTTTTGTCTAAAATTTTGCCCGTACAAAGCCAGAAAAACTTTTTGATTACAAATTCTGCTCAAATCGCAAATCAATCTCAAATACCAGAAATAACAAATAGTGCTATTCAACCAACCACTAAAATTATCAATCAGCGTGCCGAGGCGCCGATTTTTTTTTATCATCATATCCGGCCATTTGACAGAAATTTAAGCCAAGCCGAACTTGATTTAACTGTCTGGCAAAACATTTTTGAAGAGCAACTTAATTATTTTAGCAAGAATGGTTTTAATTCAATTAGTTTAGAAGAACTCCGCAGTTATTTTTATAAAGAGATACCTTTGCCAAGCCGACCATATATTTTAACTTTTGATGATAGCTATGAAGATTTTTATCAAGTCGCCTGGCCCTTGCTTCAAAAATATCAAGTTAAAGCCACCATTTTTATTATTACTGATTTTATCGGCCAGCCCGGTTATCTTAGTTGGCCGGAAATCGAGGAACTGGCTCAAAGTTATTTAATTGAATTTGGCGCGCATACACTTGATCATAAATATTTATCCTTGTCTCCGCCCGAGTTGACTTTTTATCGTTTGAGCCAGGAAATTTTTGGACCCAAAGCAGAGCTCGAAAAAAGAACCAGTCGCCGCGTTGAATTTTTTTCCTATCCCTACGGTCAGTACAATTATTTAATTTTGAATTTAGTCAAAGAAGCAAAATATTTAGGCGCTGTGACAACTGACGGTGGGGTCTGGCAAGAAGCAGAAAAAATTTATGAGCTAAAGCGGTTGCGGCTTTCCAACGGCGACACAGCCGATAATTTAGGTTATAGATTAAAAGGTTTGCTTTCAGTTCACTATTTCAACTCGGAAAATAATTTTTAGGATACGTAAATTTTCTTCCAGCGAGAAAATTTACTCAGTCCTCGACGAAATTCCCGTCTTACGGCGAAACCAAGCAATTTCGCCTGCTTGCCCCGTATAATTGCGAAGCAATTTATTCGGGGTGGATGATCCTAAAAATTACTTTCCTCGTTTTGCTGTAAATTATTATGGAGGAGAAATTTTTAGATAAGAAAATTTTAGTGGCGATGTCCGGCGGAGTTGATTCGTCAGTAACAGCGGCATTGCTCAAAAAGAAGGGCTTTGAAGTTTTGGGCGTTTTTTTGAATTTGGGGCAAGTAAAATATAGTGAGTCAGTTGTTGCGGCCAAAAAAGTTGCCCGAAAAATAGATATACCACTTAGAGTTTTTGATATAAGAAAAGAATTTAAAAATGAAGTGGTTGATTACTTTTTGCGAAGCTATAAACAAGGTCTGACGCCTAACCCGTGCGTGATTTGTAATCAGAAAATTAAGTTTGGGGTTCTTTTGAAGTTAGCTGAAAAATATAAAGCTGATTTCGTGGCTACTGGACACTACACCCGCCTTAGGCGGGAATTTCCAATTTCCAATTTCCAATTTCCAAATAAATCCCAAATCCTAAATTCTAAACAAATTACAAGTTATAAGTTACAAGTCGCCAAAGATGAGAAAAAAGACCAGTCCTACTTTCTGTACACCTTAACTCAAGCGCAATTGTCGAAAATCTTGTTCCCTTTGGGCCAGTATACAAAAGAAAAGGTTAAGAAAATAGCGGACAAAAATCATTTACCTTATTTTAAAAAAGAAAGTCAGGATATTTGTTTTTTGTTTTGTGAAATTGCGGAATTTTTAAAACAAAATCTTAAACTAAAGCCCGGGCCAATTGTCACAACCGCGGGTAAACTCATTGGCCGGCATGAAGGTCTGCCGCTTTATACTTTGGGCCAGCGCCGAGCCGTCAAAATCGGCGGCAGTGGACCACTTTATGTGGTTGGTCGTGATTTTAAGAAAAATCAATTGATTGTCACCCATAAATTTAATGAACAAATTTTGTATTCAGATAAACTTTTAGCAAGCAGGGTCAATTGGATTTCTGCTAAACCGTACAAATTACCCTTAAGGTGTCAGGCACGGATTCGCTATCAGCAGCCGCTGGTTGATTGTTTAGTCACTAAAAAAGGCAAAAATTATTTAGTTAAATTTCAAAAACCCTTACGAGCTATTACCCAGGGCCAATCGGTTGTTTTTTACCATGGTGACGAGATGCTGGGTGGTGGAGTTATAAAAAAATAAAAAATAAAATATAAAAATGCAAAATTAAAGCGAGTGTCATCCTGAGCGTAAGTGAAGGGTCCCGAATAATTAAAGAAAGAGATCCTTCGGGCTTCGCCCTCAGGAGATGACGACTAAGAAGTGTCAGCTTTTGCATTTTGAATCTATTATTGTTATTATGTTATAAGTTGTATGTTATATAAAGTAATATGAAAGCATCCGAAATTCGTCAAAAATTTTTAGATTTTTTTTCCGCCAAAGGCGGATCTCCGCCAAAGGCGGATGGGCCTCTGGCGCACGCCTCGGGCGGAAAAGGCCACACCATTATTCCTTCGGCGCCACTGGTGCCGGAAAATGATCCGACCGTGCTTTTTACCACCGCCGGTATGCATCCTTTGGTGCCTTATCTTTTGGGTGAAGACCATCCGGGCGGCAAGCGCGTCGCTAATGTTCAGATTTGTCTGCGAACTGATGATATTAATAAAATCGGCGACAACCGCCATTTAAGTTTTTTTGAAATGCTAGGCAATTGGTCTTTCGGTGACCCTGCCTCGCCCGACGGTATCGGCGCGGCGGGCTATTTTAAAAAAGAGGCGATCCAGTGGAGTTTTGAATTTTTGACTGATAAAAAATGGCTGGGTTTGGAGCCAAAAAAAATTTATATTTCAGTTTTTGAAGGGGACAAAGATGCGCCGCGCGATGAGGAATCAATTAGGGCTTGGCAGGAGCAATTTGCCAAAGTTGGAATTTCAGCAAAAATTGGTGATTGGCAAAAAGGCATTAAAAAGGACGAAAGAATTTTTCTTTATGGCAAAAATAAAAACTGGTGGGGTCCGGCTGGAGAGATTGGTCCTTGTGGCCCAGACACAGAAATGTTTTATGATAGTGGGAGAAAACACAATTTGTCTTTTGGCAAAGTTTGCCACCCTAATTGCGATTGTGGCCGCTTTATTGAAATTTGGAACGATGTTTTTATGCAGTATAATAAACGTGCTGATGGTAAATATGAGCCTTTAAAACAAAAAAATGTTGATACGGGCATGGGATTAGAGCGGGTAGCGGCGATTATGCAAAATAAAGAAACATTGTTTGAAACTGAATTATTTTGGCCGATTATTGAAGTAATTGAAAAAATAGCCAACTCAAACTATAAGCTGCATGTTTCCCCGAAGGACCCCGCCCTTTTTCCGAAAAGGGCGGGGCCTACGGGGCAGGTAAGTTACAGAATCATCGCTGATCACCTGCGCGCCGCCGTTTTTATTTTGGCCGAAAATATTGAACCATCTAATGTTGATCGCGGCTATATTTTACGCCGTTTGATTCGTCGGGCTATTCGTTATGGCAAACAAATTGGCATCAACAGTTTTTTCACTCACAAAATTGCCGAGGTTATTATTGATCTTTATAAAGATCCGTATTTACATTTAAAGAAAAACCAGGATTTTATTATTGAACAGTTGGTCAGAGAAGAAGAAAAATTTAGACAAACTTTAGAAAAAGGACTAAAATTAATTGAAAGTAAAAAGATTTTTGATTTGTATCAGACCTATGGTTTTCCGCCGGAGATGGTTTTTGAAGAATTAGATAAAAGGGGAATCAAATATAATAAGGAAAACTTAAAAAAAGAATTTGACGAGGAATTTAAGAAACATCAGGAGCTTTCACGCACTGCTTCAGTTGGTATGTTCAAAGGCGGGCTTTCGGATTATTCAGAAATCGTCACCAGATATCATACCGCCACTCATTTGCTTTTGGCTGGTCTACGGCAAGTTTTAGGCGAGCATATTTTTCAGCGTGGTTCAAACATTACGGCCGAGCGGTTACGTTTTGATTTTTCTCATTCGGAAAAAATAACAACCGAACAAATCAAACAGGTTGAAGATTTGGTTAATCAAAAAATTAGTGAAAATTTGCCAGTTAAAGTTGAAGAAATGACGGATAACGAAGCCAAAGCCAAAGGCGCCATTGGCGTTTTTGAGCAAAAATACGGCGAGCGGGTTAAGGTTTATACGATTTTTTCAGCAAAGACCAATGAAATTTTCAGCCAGGAAATTTGCGGCGGTCCGCACGTTAGAAGCACTGGTGTTTTGGGTAAATTTAGGATTATCAAAGAGGAAGCCAGTAGTGCTGGCGTAAGGAGAATAAAAGCGGTATTGGAATGAATTCAAATGACAAATAATTTCTACAAGTTTCTATTTGACAAAAATTTGTTTTTGTGCTAAAATTAAAATAGAAAATGAAAATCCCTCTTAAAAATGCTTGGAGGGATTTTTGCTTGTAAAATATAGGTTTGGTATGGTATAATAATAAAAAGCTATGATATTTTTTGGCTTAGATTTAACTCAAATTGCCCAAAGTCCCTTGACCTTTGCCTGGTTTTTATTTACCCACGGCGGTTGGATTGTTTTTGTTATTGTTATTTTTTGGGGAATTTGGTGGTTTTGGATAAATTGGGTCCAGAACAAATATGCTCGAGGTCTAAAATATGTTTTATTAGCGATTGATGTCCCCAAGGAAAACGAGCAAAGTCCGAAAGCTGTTGAGAATATGTTTTATCAATTAGCTGGAGCTCACAAAACCTATACTTTATATGAAAAATATTGGCAAGGCAAA
>JAGUWE010000036.1 GCA_020062525.1 Patescibacteria group bacterium
TCCGCTTCAGTCGGTTCTTTATAAAGTTCGGTTAAGAACTGCTTAACCGGAAAAAAGATAAAGCGGTTAATTTCATGAGAGACCCTTTTTGCGGTTTCTATTCCCAATTCCTGTTCCAAGTATTCCTTAAAATCCTCCGGCGGAAAAATTCCAAGTAAGACATCGCCAGCATATTTAGCAATTTCTGAAGTTTTTGCCTCAATTTCATTTCTTTTGCAAATTTCCTTGATATGCTTTGCATTTTCCACTGAGAAAATCGCCTCCTGTAATTCCTGAGGTAATTTCTCATATAACTTCCAAAATTCTTCTCTTGAATATTCTTTTGGCATAGATTTTAAAACCTAAAACTCTGTCAGTTTTGTTTGCCGGCTCTTCTTTTTCAAATCTTCAATTTCTTTTTTTAGTTCTTCCATCCTCGTGGCGTCGCCTGCCCCTTTTGCCTCTTCTAACTTTTCCTTTAAATTTTGCATAGTCTTTTCTATCTCGGTTATTCCCAACTCTTCTTTATAAAAGTCTCTATCAAGCTTGGGTAAATTGATAAATCCTAAACCAACCAAACTGTTCCTCATATAATCAAAGAGTTCAGGATTAGTTCTTCCAAGATAAGCAGACGGCGACTTTTCTTCTTCCTGCTTAACTAATTCTTTCTTAGCTAATTCTTTGATAGTTCTTTCCAACTCCTCTTCCCCTGTTTGTCTGAATCGGGAAGCAAAGGCGACATAATGAGCAGCTTTTGCATACTTCACAAATCCCTCTAAATAGCCGGGGGTCACAAGAACCGTCAATGGTTGAACAAAAGCTTGTTCAGGTTTAATGGCGGAGATTGTCCTTTTCATTGCCTCCTCGGCTGTTTCTTTATACTTTTGCTGACGAAATTCAGCCGCCACATCGGGAAAAGCAGTTCTGATCATTGCTCGTTCTTTTAAGTTGTCAGCCAATTCATAAATTTCCTTTAATTGAAATTTTGCTCTTATTTCTTCCCTTTCCTTCGGCTTTCCATAATCTTGCCACTTATATCCCATTTTTCCGAGAGCATCTTCAAAATTTTCATCCTTTAATATGCTTTTTAAAATTCCCATTTGCACATCAAGATAAGGAGAGGCAAGACGAGCTGCTTCTTGTCTATCTGTTCCTTTTCCTGCCCACTTTGCTTCAGCTTCATGAACTCTTTTTAGCCTAAATTCTTGCACCCTGGGCCCCAATGCCATTCCGACCTCTCTCTTTATTCCCCAACCCAACCTTCTTATCCCGGCAAATTTTCCAGTGGGAGGTGGAGCAAGTGTGAGTTTTTCAGCAAACTCTTGGGCTCCCTCCCACTTACCTAAACTTTCTGCCGTTTGTATTCCTACAGCCCTACCAAAGGGTTTTAACCCCATTGTCATTATAAAGCCACTTGCCTGTTGAGCAAAGCCGATTAATACTTCAGCCAATTGCGGTAGATACTTTTTAGAAATAAAAAGCACTACTCCCAAGTAAGTGAAAATGGCAAAATAATAAAAAATATATTTAAACACATCAAGCCAGGCAAGAAGGGGGAGGGGCGTAGTAGCGCTCCATCCTAATACACTTGTTGGAATTAAATAAATCATGCCTTTAAAGCCAATAACGAAAAAGAACAAAAGAAAAACCCCCAACAAAAGCCAGCTGGTTAAGTGTTTAAGCCAATCCTCCCAATGGGCCCTGGTTTGAGGTAAAATTAAAGCCAAAAAAGCGATTGGAGATAAGATAGCTAATATTTGGATAATGAAAACCCTTGCCAAAAAAAGAAAGGCATAAAGCAAAAACAGCGAAGAAAGGAAAAAGAAAGCGAAAGTTTGAAAAATCCAAACGATGATATTAGGAAGGAAAAAGACCGGGAACAGGACAACTACATAGAAAATTTGCGCAAAGGCACTTATCGGATTGGGTACGGCCTGAGCGGCTAAAATGGCGCTAAAGAAAATCAAAAAATTTGTGATAATTGAGCCCAAGCCGCCAAAAAACGGCTCCAAAGCTGTGTTAATAAAACTTCCGCCACCAGCATTTAAAATTGTATTATAAACGATATTAGTAATATCAAATAAGGCGCGAACAAAAACCAAACTGAAATTCATTAAAAGAGCGATAATTATTAGCCGCGGCAGGGTTTTTCTTGCTTGAATGGACTCAATTTTTAAAATAAAACCAAAAGCAATAATTAAAAGAATAAAAACTAGAAGCAAGTTAGCCAAACCAACAGTGAAATTCCAGGCCGGCAAAGTCATTGGATTTAGAGTTGATATCCAGTCCGCTTGTTTTTCAATGGAAACTTGTAAAAACCATGAGGAGAAAAGCAGGGCGCCAATGCCTGCCATATAAATAATAAAGAAAATAATTATCGCTGCGCCCATTGGCACGGCCCATTCTTCTATTGATTCGGTCAGTGTATTTCCCCCTAATATTTTTGCCACAAGGAGGTCAATAACAGGAACAGGAATTAGCGCAAAAGCCAGTTTGGGAATCAATAAAAGACCAACCAAAATTACCAGAATCAAATATTTAAATTTTGAAATAAGTTTAGTGTTCATTAAGGTGAAGACGACGAAATTAATTTTATGCTCTTGATATTATTATTAACCCTATAGTTTTTCAGATCAAGCCAGAGGGCTCCGGGTGAGCTACTATCGTTGCAACCCGTTTCACTATAAAATTTCAACATGCCCTGACATAGGGCGGGTGTAGCAATGGCATTAAGGGTTGCACCTGACGAAATGGAAAAGTTTTCGCATTCATTTATGTTAATTGTTGTAGATGCACTAGTGTTTACATTTTGTACTTTCACACTTTCACAAGGGGTTTCGGCTGGCGGTGCAGAACTTGGAGTAGCGACCTGAGCAACGCAAGTCCCTTCCTTTTTTGAATTGCCGGGGCTTGGGTCGCCGAGACAGATGTAGGGTGGCGTTGATGGCTTACAATCGCTACAGGGTATCGTTGTTGGGGCACAATCGCAGCCCCATGATTCTCCTAATTTGACGAGATTTGTTAAGTCGGGATTAATTGTGTTTAAAATGAGCCAGGCCGCCAAGAGCAAAACCAAGCCGGCCAAAGCCCAGATAATTCTTCCCCGGGCATCAGCCATTTTTTGAGGGTCGCCAACCGAGGTTAGATATATAAAACCGGCAATCAAAAGCGCGATAAAAGCGGCTAATCCGCCCAAAGCAATTCCCCACTCATAGAGATATTTAACTAAATCGGTTAGGGTGCTGGCGTCAGTTAAATCAGTGCCCAAAGGCGAAGGAGGCCAGTCAATTTCCAATGCAAAAGCAATTGAGAAAGGAATGAGAATTCCGATAAAAATTAGAAAAATCTTCTTTAGCATTATTTTAATTTTATCATTTCTCCAAGATTTGGGTAGAGCCGAGGATTTGTGCCGCTTCTTGCTCAAACTCCGCCCAATTTTGAGAAAAGGCGGCAACGCCGATTAAATACGCTTTATTTTCTTCCTTTATTATTTTTTCTTTGGAATGAA
>JAGUWE010000067.1 GCA_020062525.1 Patescibacteria group bacterium
CAACCCACCTATAAGTTTGACGGTCAAAACCTAACTCTAAAAAATGCCATTGCTTTAGCCGAAGATTCCTATCGTTTTTTATATAATTTTGAAACCAAACACCCCGGTTACGGTAATCGTGCCAAAGAAAAAGTTGAGAAAACTACTACACCCCATTTAATAGAAGTCACCACTCAAAATAATCGGATTCTTTATGTTTTAATTGATGGCCGTTGGGATGAAGTAGAGCAGAGGCTGATAAGATAACTGCATATGGAGGTTGAACTTCCATAAATATGGCCTTATCTCTTAATTTTTTAATTTTTTAATTAATTTTTTAAAGTAACCTGAGTATGAATCCCTCACTCAAAAAAATCATTTTAGCCAATGTTATCACCTTAATTTTGGCAGTGATTTTAATTTTACTCGAACAAAAAGTAAGCGCCAAATTGTTTTGGTTATCTTTGGTCGCTATTGTGGCTTTTCTTGGCACCATGCTTTGGGCTGTAATTACTTTTTTAATCAAAGCATTTAGGTAGTATGAGAGCATTGAATAATCTTTTAGGGGCAGGATTAGTTTTTAAAACACGCTCGGCAGTTAGTGCTTGCTTAATCACTGTTCCTACCCCGCCTCGCTCACACTCGCCCCGGCTTCTTAGTTTTTATCTTAATCAATATTCCTTAGCCGGGGCTCGCGATGGTTTTAAAAACTAATCCTGCCCCTAGCTAACAAAACAATATCATTATTCAACAGTCTCAATATGTTAGACCATTTCTTTAGACCAAAATCAATTGCCGTTATTGGCGCTTCAAAAAATAAAAAAAAATTAGGTTACAGTTTGGTTGAAAATTTAATCAAGTTTGGTTTTGTGGGTAAAATTTATCCGATTAATTTGAAAGCAAAAAAAATTTTAGGACTTAAAGTTTTTCCGAGTGTTTTAAAGATAAAAAAGAAAATTGACTTGGCGATTATTGCTCTGCCGGCCCCAATTGTTCCATTAGTTCTTAAGGAATGCGGCAGAAACAAAATCAAACAAGTAATTGTGATTTCTTCTGGTTTTAAAGAAATTGGCAAAATTGGCTTAGAATTAGAAAATCAACTTAAAATCATTGCTCAAAAACATAGGATTAAAATTTTAGGACCAAATTGTTTAGGGATTCTGAACTCCTATCATAATCTTAATGCTTCTTTTGCGAGGGGAATGATAAAAAAGGGTCGTCTAGCTTTTATTTCTCAATCAGGTGCAATTTGCACGAGTCTACTTGATTGGGCAGACACTCACCAAATTGGTTTTTCTTGTTTTATTAGTTTAGGTAACAAGACAGTTTTAGAAGAGACGGATTTTTTGAATTATTTAGCCAAAGATAAAAAAACCAAGGCAATATTTTTTTATTTAGAAGAATTGACTAATCCTCAAAGATTTTTGGCCGTTGCTTCAAAAATTGCCCAAACCAAGCCAATTTTTATTCTCAAAGCCGGCTCAAGCAAAAAAGCTCAACAAGCTATTGCTTCTCACACTGGCGCGATGGCTCAAGAAAAAAAAGTTATTGAAACTGTCTTAAAACAAGCTGGTTTAATTCAACTTGCTGATTTACAAGAATTATTTACTTTAACTAAATTTTACAATTGTTACGAAAGATTAGCTGGCCCCAATGTAGCTATTATTACTAACGCTGGCGGTCCGGGCGTAATCACAGTTGATGAGGCTGAAACCAGTAAGCTGACCGTTAAATCACTTTCTCGAGCAATTGAAAACATTTTAAAGAGTAAATTACCACCTTCTGCCAATATTAAGAATCCCATTGATATTATCGGTGATGCTGATGCTAAGAGATATGAAATTGCCCTCCGTCAGGTAAGACGCGATTCTAATATTAACGCCATTATTGTAATTTTAACCCCTCAGACTGTAACTCAAATCAAACAAACTGCCCAAATTATTGTTAAACATTCAAACAAAAAACCAATTTTAGTAAGTTTTATTGGCGGCAAGGCAGTCGCTAGCGGAAAAAACATACTTGTTCAAAATAAAATTCCTTTTTTTGAATTTCCCAATCAAGCAATTAAGACCTTGACTCAAGTCTGGCAAGCTGAAATAGCTAAAACAAAAGCAAAATTTTTTTTAAAAAATTATAAAAAAATAAAATTTTCCCCTAATTTAACTTTAAAGATATTAAAGACAAAACAATTAGATTTATTTGCTGCTGCTAAAATTCTTAAAAAATATCAATTGCCGTTAATAAAATCAATTAGAGTTCGTTCTTGGCAAGAAGCACAAAAAAAAGCCCAACTTTTAGACCTGCCAATAGTTTTGAAAATCAATTCAGAAAAAATTAGCCATAAAACAGAAGTCGGTGCGGTCTTCACTAGACTTATTACCGCTCGAGAAATAAAAAGGGCTTTCCTTAAACTAAAGACCAAGTTTCCGGGTGAAGAAATTATTATTCAACCTCAACCAAGGGGAATAGAATTGATTTTAGGTTTTAAAAGAGACGCGCAATTTGGTCCGGTTTTTCTTTTTGGCTTAGGCGGAATTTATACTGAAATTTTGCAAGACCTGGCCCTAAGAATCAACCCTCTAAATAAATTAGAAATTTTATCAATGATTCAAGAAACAAAGGTCTATAAATTATTGACGGGGTATCGTAATTATCTCAGAGTCAATCTAAATGATTTAGCCAATCTTTTTTTAAAAATGGTGCGCTTGGCTAATGAGAATCCGCAAATTAAAGAACTTGACATCAACCCCCTGATTGTTAATGATCAATTTGCCAAAATTGTTGACATCAGAATGATAATAACTGGCAACTAAACTACTAACAACTGACTTTTATGAAAGAGGGGATAATTAAAGAGTTAAACTCAGTCCGATTGGCACTTCAAGCCCACGGCGGTGACGTTGAGTTTGTGGATTTTAACAAAAAAACCGGTTTACTCAAAGTGAAATTAATCGGCGCTTGTCAAAATTGTCCAATGGCAAGTTTGACTTTAAAACAAGGTGTTGAAAAACATTTGAAAA
>JAGUWE010000078.1 GCA_020062525.1 Patescibacteria group bacterium
ATTACTTTGCATACAATTACTAAAATTGAATCCGGCGCAACGTCCAACCCGACTATTGAAACTATGGCCAAAATCGCCAAGGGGTTAGGTGTTTCAATTGATGATTTAATGAAATAAAAAATATGAATAACACAGAATTTATTTCCATAGGAGAAAGCAAGGGTTATCTTTCAATAAAAGATAACCGCGTTACCTATTCTGCTAATAATAAAATCTACAACTTTAATGACCCTGAAGAAAAAATAAGAGCCAATGCTTATGTGGAGCTTATTGAAAAATATAAGTATCCCGAAAAAAAGATAGATACTGAATTTCTTGGCTCTCGTCGTGAGCCAAAACTACCAGCAGACATTGTTGTTTTTGAAGAAGACAATAAGGAAAAAGTTTTTATTGTCGTTGAGACAAAAGCCGGCTCTACTAAAAAGGATATTGAAGAAGCAAAAAGAGAGGGACTAGGTAATGCCAATCTTTTGAACGCAAAATATATTTTAGTCATCGCTGGGAGTGAGCGAATGGCATATAACATAGAAAAACATCCCTCAACTGTAGAAAAATTAGAGAAATATCGAATAGCTGACATTCCTGTTAAATATGGCAAAGAGCCAAAATATCGTTATACCAAAGGCGATGAGAAAAATGATTTGATAAAAGCAAAATTTAATGAATTGGATAATAAATTTCAACTTTGTCACGACGAAATTTGGGAGGGAGGAAAAAGAGACCCAGCTGTTGCATTTGACGAGATTAGTAAATTGATCATCACAAAACTTTATGATGAACGCTTTACTACGCATGGCGATTTTTACAAATTTCAAATTGGGACATACGAAGAACCGAGAGAAGTTGCTTTAAGAGTAAAGCAAGTTTATGAAACCGTACAAAAGAAAAATTCCGATGTATTCAAAGCGAAAATTGAATTGCCCGATGAAATGGTGTTTAGAATTGTTGAACATTTACAAGACATATCTTTAAGAACCACAGATTTAGATGCAAAAGGGAGAGCTTTTGAAAACTTTTTGGGTAAATTGTTTAGGGGCGAATACGGCCAATACTTTACCGCCAGACAGCTTGTTGAGTTTATGGTGGGGATAGCCGACCCCGATGAGTTTGATTATCTTATTGACCCAGCTTGCGGCAGTGGCGGGTTTCTGCTTTATGCAATGAAGCATGTTTTGGCTAAAGTCACTGATAAATATAAAGCAGACAAAGAAACAGTTGATAGATTAAACTGGGATTTTTCCCACAAACAGATTTTTGGAATAGAAATTAACGATAGGATTGCTCGAGTTGCCATGATGGATATGGTTATTCACGAGGATGGACATAGCAATATTGATTGCAATGATGCTCTGGAGGATTACGAAAAACTAGACCCCAAAAAAGCAATAGGACCAAATAAGTATGACATTTTATTAACCAATCCTCCTTTTGGCAAAAGGGTTAAACCTTCTGAAAAATTGTATTTCAAAAATTATTACTTGGCCAAGGACAGCGATAACAAATTGAAAAAGTCGGAAATGTCAGAAATTCTTTTTATTGAACGGTGTATCGATTTAGTAAAAGAGGGAGGATTGGTTGGAATTGTTTTGCCAGATAGCGCTTTTACTAACAAGGGCAATATACCGGTGGTTGAGTATTTACTGAAAAAGACAAAGGTTTTAGGCGTTGTAAGCGTCCCTCAACACACTTTTATTCCTTATGGCTCAATGTCAAAAACTAGTTTGCTGTTTTTAAAGAAGCCCAAAAGCGGCGAAAAATTAAAAGATTACCCAATTTTTATGGCGCATGTTGAGCATGTGGGCTATGACGCGAACCGACGAGAGGACATAAATGATCTGCCCCTAGTTTTAGATGAGTGGGAAAAATACAAAAGAAGCGAGAAAGATTACCCAATTTTTACCCAAATCAAGGATGACCTTTGGATAGCAAAGATAAATTTTTCGCAAGTCCAAAACAAGCTCGACGCTGAAGCTTATGGTAAAGAATACATAGCAATAATGGAAAAAATTCAATACCTGAAAAATGACTCTGTTGAAGTTGTTCCACTATCAGAGTTATGCGATGACAATATTTTCGCTGGGATTGGTCCTAAAAAATCTGACTATAAAGACAAAGGCATTCCAATAATTAAAACTGGTACGGTTTCAAAAATTACAAACCAAGTAGGTTTTATCAGTTGGGGAAAAATACAATATGTTGATGAAGAAAAGTATAAAAACTCAAAGAAATTTCTTAAACAAAATGATATTTTAATTCAATCTGTTGCACACACTAAAGAGTATATAGCAGATAAGATTACAATTCTTGACGAAATTCCAAAAGGATATGACAAAATTTTGGCATTGAGTAAGTTTATAGTCGTTAGGCCAAATCCCAAAAAAATTGACCCAATTTATCTGTTAGTTTATCTTTCATCAAGTTTTGGCAGAGAACAGTTTAAACATTTTATCCGAGGTATGACTGCTGAAATTTATGAATTTGATTTGAGAAATGTTTTGGTTGCTATTCCGACGATTAGTAAACAAAAAGTCATTGCTAAAAAATATTCCGAAAATATCAAAAAATACTTTGATGATGAAAAAGGAATGATGACAACAAAAGATATTTTGAGTAATATAGAAAAGGAGATTTTTTAGGCGGCGCGCCAACGTTGTTGGCACGAAATTCGGCGGCGGCGGAAAGCGAGGGCGGGCAAAAATTCCTTCCCCCCAACCCCCTTCCTTTTTGCCCGCCCGAGCGTTCAGTTTGGCGCG
>JAGUWE010000008.1 GCA_020062525.1 Patescibacteria group bacterium
TCGTCTCCTTTTTTCATAAAAAGGGGCGACGGTTCCAGTAGCGCTTAACCGTTTGGTAAGCATATCTATTGGGCGACAACCGTCGTCCCTTTTTGTTTTGGGAAAAAATAAAAAGTCGTAATTAAAAAATAATTTTTTATAAAAATATGACAAAAGAAACAAAAAAAGAAAAAGGTGTATTTGATGAATTTACGAGAAAGTATCAACTTTCTAAAACATTGAGGTTTGAACTAAAACCAGTGCCGAGAACAAAGGAATTGTTGAATTTAGATAATAAGAATATTTTTCCTAGGGATAAAGAACGCGCGGAAAATTATGCGATAATTAAAACTTACATTGATAAATTGCATTCAAAATTTATTAATGCGGCATTGGCTTTACCGGAAGCATATATCAATGTTGCTAATTTTTCCCAAGAACAAGAAAGTACAGAGGAAGTACTGGATGAACAATTTGTTGAAAATAATGACGATGAAGAAAAGGGAGCGAAGTCAAAGCACCATCAGAAAATTATTGATTTGTTTAACCAGTTAAGTAAGGCAGAGAAAATTGGTGGCGTTGAAAATAGATTTAAGGGTTGGGTAAATATAAATAAAAATAAGGTTTCTGGAAAACTGTTTGAAAAAGAACTTATTGATGTCTTGAAAACGGAATTTAAGGACGAAATTGACATAGAGGTTCCTGTGCCAGCTTTATTTTTCAATAAAGACGAGAAAGGAAAGACAAGAAAATTAAAAGAAGTATTTAATAGTTTTGGCAAGGACAAGGACGGGAATGGTCAGGACTTTACCACATACTTTTCCAGTGCTTTCCACGACAATAGAAGAAATTACTATAAGGCAGACGGGAAAGCAGGCCGTGTCGCGACACGCATTGTGGATGAAAACTTGAAGCGTTTTATTACGAACTTAGAAAAATTCAATACGATAAAAGCAAAACACCCAGAATTATTAAAATTATTTAATAAAAGATGGAAAGAGTATTTTGAAGAGAAGGAATTGAAGAACGAAAACTGGGTAAAAAATTTTAAAGAAACTAAGTGGCAAGAAGATGTTTTTAGTTCCAAATATAGGCACTTTTTACAGTCTGATATCTATAGGTACAACTACATTACAAGGAAGCTTAATAAGAACATTAACGAATCTGGCAGTGGAGCGGAAAACTTTCGAAAACTTTGTAAACAAGTTCATGGGAAAATTAAGAAGCAAGATGAAGAGTTTGAGGTTGATAAAGATAATATTTTTTCATCTAATAATGGTTCATTTATCAAAAAGTTTATTGCGCATAGCCGGGCGAAGTTGGGATTTTCGCAGAAAATATTCTCTAAATTTTTTAATGAGGGATTTTCCAATCCCAAGAACGTTTTTCTTTCCAGTCGCGCGATTACGACCATTTCCAACAAGTGTTTTGCCTCATGGTATACTTTTGGCGGTAGAATACTGGATTATCTGAATGGCAGATTGTCAGAGCGGAGAAAGAAACTGCCTGATTTTATTACTCTGCAAATAATAAAAAATGTTTTGGATACTGCGAAAAGTACACCGCTTCAAGACCTGTTCAAAAATAAATATTTTGAGAAAATTGATTTGAGAGATAAACAAAGAAAGCATGAGCGAGAGGTATTGGAAAAATTACGGCAAAAGCTGAAAGAAGGTGAGCACTGGAAGAACTTTTTGCGGATTGTGCAATTTGAGTATAAGGCACTCGTAAAGTTGCATAATAATACAGCCCAGAAACTACTTGCTGAAACGGTATATAAGAAAGGTAATAAGGATTTTTCCAAAGAAGAACAGGATAAACAAGTGGGAATCCTCTTTGATTTTGCCGAAGCCGCCAACGGTATTTTGAATATGACGAGATATTTTGCCTTACGTAAAAGAGGCGTTATGGTTGAAGACAAAAAATATAAGGACCGTGATGATATACACGAACAAGTTGAGAGTTATCTCGATGGCGATAACGAAGGGCAAGAGCGGTGCCTGATTAACGGATATTATAAGGCGTTAAAAGACTTTGTCACGAAAAAAGCTTGGATAGAGGATAAAGTTGTTTTAAACTTTGATAATTCACAATTTTTAGGAGGTTGGGCAAAAAGTCAGGAGAGAGCAAAAGGTGGCGTTATTTTGAGAAAAAAACAAAACGGTAACGATTTATATTATTTGGCGGTTTTGGAAGATAGGGATAAAACCTTTTTTGAAAACAAAGATTTGTATGAAAATGTAGTAGAAAGCAATTGGCAAAAGATGGTTTATACACAACTACAGAACCCGTCGAGAATGTTGCCAAAGATGTTTATCACACCCTTCTTGATAAAGAATAGGGATGGTGAATGGGGCGAAATTGATCGTGGACAGTTGGGAGCAAAAAAGAAGATAGAAATGGACATAAATCCAATAGACGAAATCCTCAACGGTTACATTCAGGGGAAGCATAAAAAACAAAGAAAGATAAACCCAGATCCGGAGTTTCTGCAGAAGTATTTTGATTTTCTTAAAGACGCTATTGAAAAATACTATAAAAAAAGAAAATTTAATTTTCCTGACACTAAAGAATTTACAAATACATCTCCATTCTATGATTGGATTGAAGAAAATGTATACAACATTGAGTTTGTCGATATTGATGAAGAGGTAATAACCGATCTGGTTATCAATCATGGAAATAGAAAACAGGTCTATCTTTTTCAGATTTATAACAAGGATTTTGAACTTGGCGAAGAAATCGGTAAAGCAAAATATGGCGATAAATTTTTGACTAAAAAAGAATGGCGTAAGCAAAAGGAAAGAAAAGAAGAAGAAAAGGAGCAAGGGCGAGAAAACTTAGAAACCACGTTCTTTAAGTTGCTTTTTGACCCCAGAAATCTGAATAGCAATAAGGGTGTGGTGTATAAGTTGAGCGGCGGTGCTAAAATGTTTCATCGTCCTGTTTCGGATCATATAGAAAAGAAAAAGGTAAAAGATCGAAATGGAAGTGAAAAGGAGGTAGTTGATCGCCAGAGGTACAATGAGGATAAATTTTTCCTGCATGTGCCGATCATAATGAATTTTGTGAACAAAAAGGAGGGATACAGGATCAACGATGATGTAAATAAACTAATCGCACAAACCTCGTCAGGGCGGGATAAATTCCGTATCATTGCTCTTGATCGTGGAGAAAAACATCTCGCGTATTTGGCCGTGCTTAACGAAAACGGCAAAGTTTTGGAGATGCAGAGTTTAAACCGAATTCAGCGATTTGATAAGAAAAATAACCCCATATTAGAGAAAAATCAATATCATGATAAAGATGGTAAATCTATCGATGGGCCAAAGACTGAGCCGTTCAAGGACTACCATAATTTGCTTGATCAACGGGAAATTGAACGGCTTAAAGCGCGCAAGTCCTGGGAACCGATAGAAAAGATTGCGGATTTAAAAGAAGGTTACCTTGGATTTGTGGTAAATAAAATAGCGGGTTTGGTTATTCAAGCGGTTAAAGAAAATAAAATACCCATTGTGGTTCTTGAAAATTTGAATACAGGGATGAAACAGGGTCGCATTATGATAGAAAAACAAGTTTATTCTAAAATTGAAGAGAAAATAGCAAAGAAGCTAAACTATCTTGTTGATAAAAAGTTAGGAAATTTCTTTGAAGCGTGGCAATTAACACCGGAGATTAAAACATTCAAGGGTGATATTGAAAGGAAGAGTCAAGTCGGGATAATTCTTTATGTTAATTCGGGGTATACGTCTGCAACATGTCCTGATTGCGGATTTCGAAGAAGAAAATATATCAAGACCGATAGCGCAAAGACGGAATTTGCCAACATTGATATTATCTTTAATGGAGCAAAGTATAAATTTGAAGATTCCCCCAATGTTAAAGATAGTGAGAGCCAGCCGATTGGCGCCGCTGTGTACTCAAATGTCCAACGAGTTATTTGGGATAGGCATGCAAATAATGGTAGGGGTGGAGTACAAGAAATCGCTGATGTAACCGAAGAATTTTCAAAGTTATTTGAAGA
>JAGUWE010000075.1 GCA_020062525.1 Patescibacteria group bacterium
ATAGCCAGTAAAGGAATAAAATAGTAAATTATATTTTTAACTTTTACCATAAGGTTGCTTTGGAGAAAATTAAGGCCGCATGTCAACTAATTTAGCAGTAAATTGAAAATCAAGGTCTTTTTTTTGGAGTAAGTTACTAAGAGGAAACTCCACTTCACTAAACCCATTGCTTTGATTTAAATTGGCCTGAAAGACCATTAAGTCATCTCTGGACTTAGCCCTACCATTAATTAAAACCAACCAAAATGAATCCTTTTTTTCCATTTTGAAATTAGTAATAAAAATATTCTCCGGCACAATTTTGACAAAAAAAGCTAATTTTTGAGCAACCGGACTAAAATCAGTTTGAATTTTATTGATTAATTTAAGCTTGTTGTTAAATTCTATTATTTCTTTACTAAGACCCCCAAATTTTTCATTAGCATTATAAGAAACTAAGTCCTGAAAATTACTTAACAAAAGATATTTACTAAAACCTAAACCCAGACCAATGATAAAAAGTAAAAGGAGAAGAAAAAGAAACAATTTTTCGCAAACGAAACGTTGACGAACTTGTTCAAGACGATATCTTTGCTCAGCCGAAATTAAATTTAAATTAATCATAGTTAATAAATTAAATCTTTATCATAATGGAGCCTAAGAGCTAAACCAATTGCCGTCATAAATTTTACCGCCTCCTCTGGTTTAAAATTTTTATGAACTTTTTTTATATTTATTAAAGGATTGGCTTTTTTTATTGACCTACCAAGGGTAGCGGCCAAAAAGTCCTTTAGTCCGATTAAGTTTGCTCCACCGCCACCAATTATCAACTCCGAAATGTCTTGAGCACCCGGAAAATGATCTTTATAAAAATTCATTGCCTCTTGAATTTTTTGAACAAGTTGGTTAATATTATCACTTAAAATCTCTTTAATAATTCCTTGATTTTGGTCACTTAAGCCACAAATTAGTTTAGCTTTCTCTGCCTGAGTAAAAGAAATTTTTAATTTTTGAGCTATGGCCTGAGTCAAAATTCTACCCGAGATTGGCAAACTAACTGTAAATTTAATATTATTTTGGTCATAAATAATCAAACTATTTCGTCCTTGCCCAAAATCAACAATCATTTTAGCACCACTTGTTTGGTTGGTTTTAATTATTGGAAAGAGAGCACGAATAATTGAGATCGATTCTATTTCCAAGGCCACAATTTCAAAGCCACAAGCTCTTAAAGTTGCCAAATAATTTTCAACAATACTTTTAGGAGCAACTCCAATTAAGACCTCAGCCACTTCGGCTGAACCCCCTACTACTTGCCAGTCCAGATAAATTTCTTTAAGTGGCAAAGGAATATGTTCTTCTGTTTCTTGGCTAATGATTTTAGGAATAATTAGAGTTCCTTTTTCATATTTTTTTTCTTTTAGTTCTTCAGCCGCTGTTTCAACTTTAATCCATTTGATAAATGTCTTTGGCTCAGGCAAGACCGAAATTAAATTTTTGGTTTTAATTCGTGGTCCCTTAATTTTTCGTAAAAGTTGCTCAAAACTTTTTTTGAATTGCTCACTATCTCGTATTTCGCCGTGTTGAATACAGCCCTCGGGTAAATCTATTTCACTAAAAGAAGTTAACTTAATCTTCTGGCCAACCTTTTTTAATTGGACCAATTTTAAAGTTAATTCTCCGATATCTAAGGCAAAAGGTGGTTCTCTAAAAAGTAAGGACATAGTTTTATTCTAATGGTAATTGTTCACCAATTTAGTAACAAAATTATCTTTTTGGCCATTGATTTTGGTTAAATAATTTTTACTCAACTTCTCTACGAATTACGAATTGATACGAATATACGAATTTTGAAAATAAATTCCATCAATCTTATTCGTAAATTCGTAAAAATTCGTATTTCGTAGCCCTTTAATCCAACTTAGGGCTAAGAGTAATTTTCTCAAGAATAAAAGAGTGTTACCGAATTGCTTGGGTAGTACATTTTAAGGGTTAAGCTCTCGCCAAGAAATAAAAGTGTATGCACCAGTGGTGGGAAAAGAAGGAGGCGGACCAAAAGTTAAATAGCCGTCATAAGTGATGGTTCTATTTTGATAGCCAGAGCAATAAGTGCCAGCGCAACTCCAACTAAAACCATAACGGTTATAAGTGGCTAAAGAACCATAAATGGTAATAGAATTTCTTTTATAATAAGTGGCACTACAGTAGGAGCTAAAATAGTTTCTCCCAATCCGACCGCTTTTGGCAACTAATGACCCCTCAATTACTAAATTATCATCACTATAAAGTCCGACTGTAATATTCCGCTGAGCAATGATTCCCAGAACTTCAGTGCCATCCTTATTAGTATACAATAAATCATTGTTAATGATAACATCAGCATTGCCGGTAGCCAAAGGTTCTCGGGCGGCAATTAAGGTTAGACGGCTGTTATTAATTTGACCATCAGCCCAGACTTTATCTTCAACAAAGATGATGCCATTAGCGGGCAGTGGTTGACCGAGTTGCGGGTTATTTCTTGTTTGGACAATACCGTCAGTAGCTGTGCCGCTACAGGTAGCAGTCACGGTTCTGACCACATAAATATCCACCGTTTGATTAGTATTAAAACGGAGCCAGTAACCCTCTTGATTTGATTTGTTTAAATATAAGCCATTGGTTTGAGCTAAAGTTTTGAGTTCGGCTAAATTCGTGGTAAAGCCATTAAAATCAACGGTTGGCACTGGAAATTCGCGGCCGGCCTCAAAAACATCGGGTCGAGAAGGAACCACTGCCGGAGGTGTGGGGTCGGCTGGTGTTACCCGAGTATGAACCCCAAATTGAGTTGTACCATCATCAGGATCAATATAAGTTGCCCTAGCACTGGAAACCACATTATGGGCTAAGCCATCAAACCTAATCCCGCCATTAGCGTGAATTGGTCCAAAGGTCTCAGTTCCACTACCAAATCGCATATTATCATTAGCGGCGACAGCATAAGTTGAAAGAGCTGGCATTCCATATTGGGCTAAAATTACTCTTTTGATATTAGGACGACTCAAAAGCCAGCCGGTTGATTTAATAGAAACAATGGTTGAATTTGGCACTGGTGTAATTTCCAAACTAAAGCGACCAATAATGTTGCCCTGAGGATCTTGATAGTCGTGAAGATAAGGACCTGGCGAGCCAGTGCCATCTTGAAAATCATCGTCATCATGAGCCAAATGCCAGCGATAATAATTAATACCAGCTTCAGCCACATGAATGGCTTGCGCCTTGGCGACTTTATATTTATTTAATTTATGTTGATAAACAACCAATGACAGCAAGCCACCGGCTAAAACAATAAAGATGGAAGTGAAAACCAAAAGAGAAACTAAGATTGTGCCTTGATTGAATTTTCTTTTTTTGTCATTTAAAAACATAAGATGTTTTGCAAAATTTAAAATTCAAAAATCAAAATGCAAAATGACAATGTAAAATTCAAAATTTTAGTTGATTTCAACTATATCCACCAACCCCAAACCAAATAATACAATGTTCAAAATTTTTAAATTTTTGCCATGTAATTTTGATATTTGATTTTTAATTTTTGATTTTTTACAAATTGTTTTTCAAATTCCTAATTTGCACCTCGGTCTCTAGATCATATTGTTGCGGTGATTTGCCCGGTTGAATATCTACTTTTAAATAAATATGAATAAGGCGGATGCGATTTTTGTCAACTGGCAAAGTTAATTGATTGTTATTGCCGTCAAGATAAGTAAAGATAGCTGTAGCGCCATTATTAACATAAGTTGCTATGGTCGTGATTACTTCATTGGCTGAGAGATATTGGGGGGGCGAGCCGGTTGGATCAATAACACCTTTCTGCAAATCAGTGCCGTTTAAAAAATAACGGATTTTTTCAGCTGAACCATCACCATCAATATCAGAATAAAAAGTTAGGGTTTGGGCAGTTGCTTCTTCAATAAGATAATCGCCGCGATCACTATCAATAGCTTCACGAGTTTCTTTGGTCAGCACCTCTAAGCCATCGCGAGCCGATTTCACTTGAAGATCTAACTCAGAACCAAAATTATTCAGGCGATATCCTTGGATAAAAAAAACGGTGGCAACGCTAACTAAAGCAACAAAAATACCAAGAGCAATAAGAGTTTCTAAAAGAGTAAAGCCCCCACTCTGTGTTTTAATACAGAATTTTCTTAACATATTAAAAACCAAATAATATCAAATGGATTTTTGAGCTCAATTTAAGTTTAAATTCACTGTTTGTAAAGAATTGGGCAAGAGATTGATTGGCTGAACTGGCTCGCTTAATTTAATAGTATAACCGCCACCAGTGGTAATAATATAAACATCCCATTCCAGATTATTAAGCAACAAGCGGCCGTTGCTATCAGTTGCTAAGCTCTCATTTGAATATTTAAGAATGTTAGGGTCTGTGCCAATAAGTTTTGCTCCCCTTAGAGTTAAGGGAACACTATCTACATAAGTAACAGGTTGAGGACTTTCAAACTTGGCGGCATAAATATTAAAATTACCAGCGCGGTTGTCTTGCCAAGTCACATAGACCGTGCCGGCTGAATCAACGGCTAAACCGGCAGAATATTGATCGCTATTGGTGTTGTCAGTATTAACCCTTAAATCACTGCTCCATTGTTTAGTCCCATCTAAATTATATTTTTGGGCATAAACATCGCGGTTGCCCTGACGTTCATCAGTCCAGGCAAAATAAACAAAATTGCCACTGACTACCACTTGGGAATAATATTGATCAGTGCCATTATCATAAGTATTGATTTGGACATCAGAGCCCCAGAGATTAGCACCATCGGCGCTATATTTTTGAGCGTAGATATTTTGATTAACATCTCGCCAATCAGTCCAACTAAAATAAATATTGCCCGTTGAATCAAAATCAAAGCTGACAAAATTTTGATTAGCCGCTCCTGGATCAGTATCAACTCTCAAATCATTGGCCCAAAGTTTAGTGCCTGAAGAATCAAATTTTTGAGCATAAATATCCTGATTACCCTGACGATTATCAGTCCAAGCTACATAGACATTGTTATTGGCATCGATTCTTAAATAAGGATTCATTTGACAATTACCAGGAGCGTCGCTCGTCACCTTGACTTCAACAGCCCAGCCTTTATTGCCATCAGGAGTAACTTTATGAAGATAAATATCACCACAATCATCACGGCTGTCTTGCCAGACAACATAACAATTATCAGAACTATCCACATCAATAATTGGTAAAATTTGATCGGCAGAATTAGCCCCGGTATCAATTTTTTTAGAGCCAGCCCATAAATCAGCACCATTGGCATCTCTTTTAATTAAAAAGACATCTTGATTGCCATTAACATCGTCATTCCAGCCGTAATAAATATTATTTTGAGAGTCAATGGCAATATCGGGATTAACTTGATTAACGGCACTGGACACTCGCAAATCAGAAGCCCAAGCCATTGTCTCATCATTATTATATTTTTGGCTATAAATTCTAGGAGAAGTAGCAGAACCTCGATAATCTTCCCAGGCAAAATACATCTTGCCACTTGAGTCAACCTCCACGGTGGGGTTGTAATGGGCAGCAGTATCACTGTCAGTGTTAATTTGCCAATTGTCTGGTAATTCTTGACGGATAGTATAAATGGTTAAGTTACTGACTAAATCAATGGCAAAGCTAATATCAGTTTTTTGTCCTTCTAAAACCGAGGCATGAGGTTTGGTGGGATTAGGGTTTTGGGCATCGCGATCATAAGTTTTATCAGTGCTATAGCCGGTTTTGGTGACGGTGATTTTATAGCTCTCCATTGAGGTCGGCGCTCCGGGAAAGATAGCCCGACCTTCTGAATCCGTGGCTACATTGATTGAAATTTGAGGGTTAACATTAGTGTTCTCAATATAAACATTAGCACCGCTGACCGCTAAACCATTGGCATTAAAAACAGTGATGAATAAGGTACCGCCACCAACATTTGACTCAATGCCTTGGGGAGCAACATCAGAAATTACTGAGACCGAATCAGGAAAATTTCCAGACCAGGCAACATTGATTCTGACTCTTTTATAATCATTGCCTAAAAGGTCATTGGGCGTGCCGCCAACTGTGCCATCAAAAGGATCATCAATATAAATTACTTGAGTTGAGACAGTATAAATAACGCCATTTCTTATAATTTGTTCGGTTTGAGGAATGTTGCCTGAAGGAATACCGCCAACAGTGCCAATACTATTGTAAGGCAAGTTCCTAATGCGTTCCATTTTTTCATTAGCCAGTGAAATAGCGCCGATGCGAGCTTTATTGGTTCCAATAATTTGCAAGGCATAGTTAAACATATTAAAAATCGCTAACACTAAAAAACTGGTAACTAAAATGGTGATCAGAACCTCGATGAGAGTAAAACCATTAGATGTTTTTTTACTATTTTTTTTAATTGGCATTGGACATTTCATTGGAAATTGGAAATTAGAAATTGGAAATTTTTTAGATTGCTTGCGTCAAAGAATACATCGGCATAATCACAGCTATGGCCATTCCCGCGACCGCCGCTCCGAGAATTAAAATCAAAATTGGCTCAACAATTGAAGGTAAATTTGTCATAATTTGATCAATCTCACTTTCATAAAACTCAGCTAACTCTTCTAAGACTACATCCAAACTACCAGTTTGTTCACCAATTAAAATCATTTGGGTTACAACTGGCGGAAATAAGTCCTCTTCTTTTTTTAATAATTCTCCTAACGAAAGACCTTTAGTAATACTTCGACTGGCGTTTAAGACCTGCGTTTTATATAAAACATTGCCTAAAATATTAGCGGTAATGTCTAAGGTCTGCATAATTGGAATATCGGTTTTAAGTAGCGAAGAAAAAGTTCGAGAAAATCTAGCTAAATTAATTTTTTTAATGATCGGAGAGATAATTGGTAATTTTAAAAGCAGGGAGTGAAAATAATATTTACCAACTTTGGTAGAAATTAATTTATATAAAGCATAAATCAAAGTTATTAAAATAATTATTACCAGCCAGTAGTTTTGGACTACAAAATCGCTAACGGCTATCAAAATTCTAGTTGGCAAAGGTAAAGCAACTGATGCCTCTTTAAAAATAGTTGTAATTTTAGGGATAACAAAAACAATCATCAAACTGCCAATCGCAATCATAGCTATAACGACTACTGTTGGATAAATCATAGCCCCTTTTACTTTAGAACGCAATTCATGATCTTTTTTCATTTGAATATAAATTCTGGCTAAAACAATTTCTAATTGTCCGCTAACCTCGCCGGCTTTAATCATATTGATAAATAAATTATCAAAAACACTTTGATGTTTAGCCAATCTAACAGAGAGGGGCTCGCCTTTTTCAACCCCATCTTTAATATCAGTGATAATTTCCCGAAAAAGTTTATTATCGGTTTGGGCAGATAAAGTTCTTAATGCCTCGGCTAAGGAAAGACCGGCTTTAAGCATTACCGCTAAATGTTGGACAAAGAAGATTTTTTCGCGAATGGGAATTCTTTTAAATTTTGCTAAGAAATTAAATTCCATAAAAAATAATTCAAATTGATATTTGATTTTTGATTTTTATCACTCTCTTGTTACTCTCAACACTTCCTCAATTGTCGTAATCCCTGTTTTGGCTTTAATAACGCCATCTTCAGCCATAGTCAGCATACCTTCGGTTAAAGCAATTTTTCTTAGTTCTTCGGTGGTAGCTTTACTTTTTAGTAACTCAATAATTTTATCACTGATTTCCAGAACTTCATAAATACCTATTCGGCCGCGATAACCTTCGTTATTGCATTGTTTACAACCCTTGCCGCGATAAAAAAGTAAATTACCAAAAGATTTCTCTGTTGGCAAAATGATATTTTCTTGTTTAAGGGTTTCCAAGAGTGACTTGGTATTAAGTTGTTTTTCTAACTCTGCCAACGACTTTTTATCAAGCTTATAACTAGAAATGCAATCAGTACAAATTTTTCTAACTAATCGTTGGGCAATAATTATATTGGTGGTAGAAACAACCAAAAAAGTTGGCACACCCATATCAATAAGTCGGGGTAAGGCAGTGACCGCGTCGTTAGTATGCAGGGTTGAGAAAACTAAATGGCCGGTCATAGCCGCATGAATGGCAATTTCCGCCGTTTCATGATCGCGGACTTCTCCGACCATAATGATGTTGGGGTCCTGTCTTAAAAAAGCTCTGAGCCCGGTGGCAAAAGTGTAACCAATTTTCGGATTAATTTGACTTTGATTAATACCCGACATTCGATACTCAATCGGATCTTCAATGGCGGAGATATTAACTTCAGAAGTATTAAGAATATTGAGAATAGAGTAGAGAGTGGTGGTTTTTCCTGAACCAGTTGGACCGGTAACTAAAATAATGCCATGGGGTTTGCGAATATTGCGTTTGATAATTTCTAACGGTTTGGATTGGAAACCCAACTTTTCCAAGGTCAAAATTTGCGATTTTTCATCTAAGAGTCGCAGAACTATTTTTTCACCATCAAAAACCGGAATAATGGAGACCCTGAAGGAGACGCGATAGTCCTGTGAACTAATTTTAAAGCGGCCATCTTGAGGTAAGCGATGCTCATCAATCTTTAGATTGGCTAAGACCTTAATTCTAGCCACAATGCCAGCCAAGGCGCTTTTGGGTAAAGTCATCACTGGCCTCAGCACCCCATCAATCCGATAACGGGCAACAACTTCCTTTTCTGTTGGTTCAATATGAATATCTGAAGCTCTTTCAAAAATGGCATATTCTAATAAAGTATCAACAATCCGGATAATTGGTAAGTCCTCGGCTAATTCTTTTAATTTTTTTTGTTCCCCTGGAGCAGTTTCCTCTTCTCTTTTAGTAATTTCTTGAAATTCGGTCTTTAAACTTTTATGGTATTGTTTTAGGGTCTTGTCAATTGACTCTGGAGTAGTCAGATAGACCCTAATTTCTTGACCAATTTTCTTTTTAATAAATTCAACAGTTTGGATGTCTTCGGGGTCTAAGGTAGCAATTTTGACCCCTTTGTCATCACGGCTAAAAGCAACAATTTTATGAACCTGAGCAATCGGTTCTGGAATCAACATTAAGATATCATTGCGGATAATTTGATCTTTAAGGTCAGTAAAGGGCACCTTAAAATAATTACTAATGGCATTGTATAAAATATCAGCGCTGACAATATCTTTGGCAATCAAATTTTTCTCCAAAGGAATATTTTTCGCTTTAGCTTCTTTGGCTTCTTTTTCAAACGCTTCAGCACTAAGTATTTTATTTTTGATTATAACTTCTTTTAATTGTTCGGTTTTAAGCATAGGTTTTCTAAATTTTATTATAGCATAATTTATTAATTTAATACAGAAAAACTTGTCAACAAGTCAACTTGATGCTAAACTGAAATCATTTATGAATCTCAACCAATGTTTCGCCATTTTTTATCAACAACTAAGTTTAGCCAAGCAGCTTTTTCGACTAATTATTGCCAACTGGACAATTAGTTTCTTGGTGATTGTCAGTTTGCTCGCTAATCTTTTGATTTTTATTCTTTTTTTAGTCAAAATTGGCTTTCGTCAAAACATTCCACTTCATTATAATGTCTACTTTGGTATTAATTTAATGGGTGATTGGTATCAATTGTTAGTTATTCCCTTTTTGGGTTTATTGGTAATTTTAATCAATTCCACAGTTGCTACTTTTATCTATTTAAAAGAGAGAATGTTGGCTTATTTTTTGGTCGGTTCAACTTTAGCAATCCAGATTTTACTGCTTTTAGCCGGGCTGGCTATTGTTTGGTTGAATACCTAATGAAACTAAAAACTATCACCGCCGACGGCGCCACTGCTAAAAGCGGGGTCCCGCCAAAGGCGGTGAGGATCCCGCTGAAAGCGGGAAAAGCGAAAAGCTAAAAACCACAACTAAAAGCAAAAAGCTTTTAAAATAGTTTTAAATTTTACGCTGTAGTTTTTATTTTTTCACTTTTCGCTTTAAATTTAGTAAATTTTAATTTAATAAAAAAATGAATTATCAACACATATGAAAGTGGCTTTGGTTCATGATTTATTAGTCCAATACGGAGGGGCGGAAAAGGTGCTGAAGGTGTTGGAGGAAATTTATCCCGAGGCGCCGATTTTTACTTTGGTTTTTAATGAGAGGAAAATGGGCCGCTTTTTTAATGACCGGAAAATAAAAACCTCTTTTTTGCAAAATTTGCCTTTTGGCAGCTCAGCTTATCGTTGGTATCTGCCCTTAATGCCGACGGCGACTGAAAGTTATAATCTAATGGATTATGATTTAGTTATTTCTTCTTCCAGCGCTTTTGCTAAGGGAGCAATTACTTCGGAGCAGACGCTTCATCTTTGTTATTGCCATACACCGACCAGGTATTTGTGGACCGATACGCATCAATATATTGAAGGATTATCTTACCCCAATTTGATTAAAAAAATTATTCCTTTAACCTTGAACAGATTACGGGTCTGGGATTATTTGTCAGCTAAGCGACCTGATTATTTTATTGCCAACTCAGAAAATGTTCGCCGGCGAATTAAGAAATTCTATGGCCGCGAGAGTTTTGTTATCCAGCCGCCGCTTGAGATAGAAAATTTTAAAATCAGCAAAAAAGTAGAAAATTATTTTTTAACCGGGGGCCGCTTGGTACCCTATAAGAAATTTGATTTAACAGTCATTGCTTTCAATCGCCTTGGCATTCCGCTTAAAGTTTTTGGTACTGGTCCTGAAGAGCAAAAACTTAAAAAAATAGCCAAAGCTAATATTGAATTTTTGGGGTTTGTCAGTGAAAAAGATTTGGCCAAACTTTATAGTCAGGCCTTAGCTTTTATCCATCCTCAAGTTGAAGACTTTGGCATCACCGCTATTGAAGCCATGGCCTCAGGCCGGCCGGTCATTGCTTATCAAGTCGGTGGTTCCTTGGAAAGCGTTAAAGAGGGGGAGACTGGTTTATTCTTTGACGAACAAAGCTGGGAAGCGATTGTTGATGCGATTTTAAGATTCAAGCCGGAAAATTTCAACCCCCAGGCAATCCGCGAGCACGCTAAAAATTTTGATAAAGAAAATTTTAAAAAGAGGATAAAGGAGTTTGTTAACGAGAAGTGGAGTGAATTTAATAAGTAAATATAGAACTTAAAGCGAAATATGAACATCGGCATTGACGCCCGAACTCTTTTGGAAAATTATTATTCTGGAGTAAATTTTTATACTTTTAATTTACTCAAAAATCTTTTTGAGCTTGACCAAGAAAATCAATACCGGCTTTTTTCTAATTCATTAAAAAATAAAAAGGGTCTCAAAATTTTCAACAATTATTCAAATATTGAAAATCATCATTTTACTTGGCCCAATAAACTTTTAAATTTTTCTTTTACTTTTTTTAATTCGCCCAAAGTAGATCGTTTAATTGGCAAAATTGATCTCTTTTTTTTGCCCAACATCAATTTTTTAGCCATTGATAAAAAAGTGCCGCTTATCACAACAATTTACGATTTGTCTTTTGAACGATACCCCGAGTTTTACTCGCAAAAAAGCAATCTTTGGCACAAAATTATTAATCCCCAAAAACTTCTTAGACAAAGCCAGAAGATAATCACTATTTCCGAATCTTCTAAAAAGGACTTGATTGAGCTTTATAAAATACCGGCAGAAAAAATTGAAATTATTTATCCGGCAGTGGGAAAAGAATTCCGACCTTTAGCTCAAGATGACAAAAGATTAAAGGAAGTTAGACAAAAATATAACTTGCCGGAAAATTTTATTTTATATCTTGGCAACTTAGAGCCAAGAAAAAATGTTGAAGGTTTGATTCAGTCCTTTGAGGAGTTTTACAGAAATTACCAGGATAAGTTGGATTGCGATTTATTTTTAGTTATTGCCGGCCAATCAGCCTGGAAATACCAGACAATTTTTAAATTAGCTGAAAAATCAGCCAGAAGAGAAAAAATCAAATTTTTAGGTTATGTGGCAGAATCAGATAAACCGGCTCTTTATAATTTGTCTAAAATTTTTGTTTATCCTTCTTTTTACGAGGGCTTTGGTCTACCGCCTTTAGAAGCAATGGCCTGCGGCACGTCGGTGGTGACGAGTGCTAATTCCTCCTTGCCCGAAGTGGTTGGAGACGGCGCCTTGCTAGTCAATCCTTACAAATTAAATGAATTAATTGATGCTTTTTATCAGTTATTAGTAGATGAAAGTTTGGCGAAAATTTTGCGCGAGAGGGGATTGATTCAGGCAAAAAAATTTTCCTGGCCAGAATCAGCGGGAAAACTTTTAGCAATTTTTAACTCTTTTAGTTAACTAAATAATCTATGACAAAAATCAAAGATTTGCCAAAAATTGAACGGCCAAGAGAAAAGCTCGAGAAATATGGACCCGAGAAACTTTCTAATTCCGAACTTTTAGCAATTCTTTTAAGAACTGGCAGTAAAGGTATCAATGTGGTTGAGCTTTCAAATAAAATCCTCAAAAAATTTAGCAGCAAAGGAATAAGCAAAGCGAATGTTAAGGAATTGAAAAATACTTTTGGTTTGGGGAGTGCGAAGGCGTGCGAGATTGTTGCCTGTTTTGAACTCGGCCGTCGGTTACTCCAAAATAAACAGTCAGTTTTATTACTTTCACCAAAAGATGTTTGGGGGGAATTAAAAGACATCCGCGACAACAAAAAAGAACATTTTGTTATTTTCTTCTTGGATGCTCGCAATCAAGAAATTAAACGAGAAACAGTATTAGTTGGCTCTCTTAATGCCAATCTTGTCCATCCGCGAGAAGTATTTGAGCCAGTCGTTCGGTATTTAGCCGCTCAAGTTATTGTCGCCCACAACCACCCTTCCGGCGACCCTGAACCATCAGAAGATGATTTAGAAATAACAAAACGGCTCATAGAAGCCGGCAAAATTTTGGGTATTGAAGTAGTTGATCATATTATTATTACCAAATCGGACTTTTTAAGTTTTAAAGAAAAAGGGTTAATTTGACTTGACAGAAATTAAAGCGTACACTATTATGTACTTGTATAACATCTCTCCCTTTGAAAAAGGGAGATAGAGAGGGATTTTTAATTTATGAATACCAAAACAACCATTTCCATTACCGAAGCCCGCAAAAAAATTTTTGATATCGCCGAAGAAGTGCAAAAACCCGGCGTCTATTACACTTTCACTGAAAAAGGTCGGCCTAAGGCCGTTTTGATGTCGGCCGAGGAATTTGAGTCCTGGGTGGAAACATTGGAAGTAATGCATGAATTTCCGAATTTGAGCAAAGATGTGAAAGAAGTGGATCGGGCAATAAAAACAGGGGAATATAAAAAATGGGCGTCTTTAGAAGATGTAATGAATAAATATGGCTATATTTTATCCGACAAGGGCAAAAAAAATTATGAAGTGGGAAATAAAATTCGAAAAAAGCGCTCAAAAAGAGTTAGATAAAATCCTTATTCAGCATCAGAAGAAAATTTTAGCGGTTTTGCCAATGATCGCGGAAGACCCGTTTGTCGGTAAAAAATTAGACGGTGAATTAAACGGCCTTTATTCTTATCGAGTTTGGCCATACAGGATAATATATAAGATTTATAAAAATATCTTGGTTATTGTTATTGTCCGTATCGGACACAGGTAGGGGGTTTATAAGTAATTTTTTTATTGGAATAGATAGGGATTTATTTTAAAAATTTACTATGAGCAAAACAAATTACAAACCCATAAAAGAAGTTGAAAAATTAAAAGCCGAAATTAATCGCTCAAGAAAGAAATCGATTTAAAGCTTAAAAAAGGCGAGTATATTTTAGTTAAAAATCCCAAGAGTCCCAACAAGCACTTCATTTGTTCCTTAGAAGAAATCACCGACTTAAGGATGGTTTTTTATTCCATTATACTAGGAATTTTTAACGCGGAGGGTAAGGAAGATTTAGTAAAATCAGGGCTTTCAGAGGATTGCTTCGATTATCCAAAACCAGTTAGATTAATTAAGTTACTACTAGATTCTGTACAGAAGAAAAACGCAATAATTGTTGATTTCTTTGCAGGTTCGGGAACCACTGCTAGAGCCACATTAGAGATGAACCAAGAAGATAAAAGTAATTTCCAATTTATTTTATGTACTAACAATGAAAATAATATTATAACAGAGGTTTGTTACCCGAGAGTGAAGAATTCAATTCTTGGCTTAAAACATAGTAATAAATTGGGCGGAAATTTAAAGTATTTCAAAACTGACTTCGTTGATTATGATGAACCAACGGACAGAAATAAAATTAAACTTACCAAACAAGCAACAGAGATGCTTTGTGTTAAAGAAGGAACTTTTGAAAAGGTAATGGGTAACGAAAGATTTAAAATTTTCAAAAATTCAAG
>JAGUWE010000121.1 GCA_020062525.1 Patescibacteria group bacterium
GGAATCTCGTCCTCGACCAGGCGGATTTAATCGCGGCAATCGCTATTAAATAGACATTGAAAAATCCCCTTAATTGGGGATTTTTCAATTATTTTTGGCAGACAAGGATTTTATTTAATTTTTTAATGGAAAGAGATAGCTTCTCTAATTCGCGCGAATAATGGAATAATAAAATTTAAGAAATAATTTATTAACAATATGGAACAATTTTTAGTGGAAAATCAATGGCTTATTTTGGTGGCAATTCTATGGACTTTGCTTTGGAAGGGAGTGGCGCTGTGGAAGGCGGCAAAAAATCATCACCAAGGATGGTTTATCGCCCTTTTAGTAATCAACACCTTAGCCATTCTGGAAATTCTTTATATCTTCATCTTTAGCAAGAAAAAGCCCCAAACAAAAAATTATGGAGAGAATGGAAAACTTTCAGGAAATTGAAAAACAGATGGTTGAAGGCGTGATCGGAGAATTGCCGGTGGGCTGGAAGGAAAAATTGCCTGCTGATATTAAGCCCGAGATGGTTGATTTGTTTTTGGGCAACGACAATCTTTGGCGCTGGCACTTAAAGCCCGAATTCATTAAAGATGAAAAAGAAAGGGAAAAATACAAGATAGAAAGAGAAAAGTGGCCCTAAATATATGAAGTTTAATATTTTTAAAATATGAGTCAAAAAGATGATTTAAGTCAGGGGGAATTAAATTTTGAAGAACAAAAAATCGCTCTCCAAATCGCCCGCCAGACCTTAGAAATTTTTTTTAGAAAAAGAAGCTACGAGCCAGAAGTCAGTGCTTATCCAACTTTTCAAACCAAGCGCGGCGTCTTTGTGACTTTAAGAAAAAATGGCGAGCTGCGCGGTTGTATTGGCACTTTTGAACCAGAACAAAATTTAGCCCAGACCATTCAAGCTATGGTTCTTTCAGCTGCTTTTTGGGATCCCAGATTTTTTCCTTTGCAAGAAAATGAGTTGCCTGAAATCAAAATCGAAATTTCCATTTTATCTCCACGACAAAAAATTACTAATCCTACTTTAATCGAAGTTGGCAAACACGGCATTTATATTCAAAGAGGTCATCGCAGCGGTGTCTATCTTCCGCAAGTTGCAATTAAGCAAGGATGGAATCGCGAAGAATTTTTAAATAGTTTATGCGAAGACAAAGCCGGCCTTGAGCGTGAGGCCTGGCGTGATGGCTCAGCCGAACTTTATATTTTTACTGTTCAGGTTTGTGAAGAGTAAGTTATAAGTTGATTAAGAACAAAATATATTTTCATTTTCCCCTTCTTATGGTTGTTTTAAATAGGCTTCACTGAGGCGTTCTAGGGCTAAGACATAAGCCGCTAAGCGCATATCAATTTTATTTTTTTCTTTAATTTCAAAAACGCGGTCAAAGGTCTCGGTCATAATTTTATCTAATTCTCCCATTTCTTGAGGAATATCACAGACAGATTTGCCTAAATTGTGACGCCATTCAAAATAGCTAACGGTGACGCCGCCGGCATTGGCTAAAATATCCGGCATGACTAAAATTCCCCGTTCAAACAGGATTTTATCAGCTTCAGGCGAAGTCGGACCATTAGCTAATTCTAAAATTATTTTAACTTTAATATTTGGGGCATTGGCGGCGGTGATTTGATTTTCTAAAGCTGCTGGAATTAGAACATCTACTTTTAATTTAAAGAATTCATCATTAGAGATAAGTTTTACATCAGGATAACCAACTAAACTTTTATTTTTTTCTTTGTAGGCAATTAAATCAGTTAAATTGTAATTTTCTGGCAATAAATAAGCACTGGCAGAATCAGCCAGAGCAATAATTTTAAAATCATCTTCCTTGAGGAATTTAGTTATATTTTTACCAGCATTACCAAATCCTTGGATAGCAACAGTTGTTTGGTGAGGAATAAGACCCAATTTTCTCATTGTTTGGCGCAAAATATAAAGTCCGCCTTGGGCCGTAGCGGTTTCGCGGCAGAGGCAGCCATTGTGCAGTGGTGATTTGCCAGTGACGACGGCCGGTTGATCTTGTCCGGTGATTTTAGTATATTCATCTCGTAGCCAATCCATAATTTGGGCATTGGTGTAAACATCGGGGGCTGGGATATCTAAATTTGGTCCAATAATTGGAGCTATGACTCGAGTATAAGCACGGGTTAATTTTTCTAATTCGGTTTGAGATAAGGCTTTCGGATTAACAATTATTCCACCTTTACCACCACCAAAAGGAATGCCGACCACGGCACATTTGACCGTCATCCAGAGAGACAAAGCTAAAATTTCGTCAAGATTAACATTAGGATGATAACGGATACCACCCTTGTAAGGTCCGCGTAAATTATTGTGCTGGACCCGCCAGCCTTTGAAGACTTTTGTTTCACCACTATCCATTTTCACTGAAAAATTGACTTCCACAACTCGATCAGGAAATCTTAATCTTGCCAGCAACTCTTTTTTAATTTGAATATAACCGGCAGCTTTTTCTAATTCAGTCACGGCGTTATTAAAAAGATAAAGGGTCGAAGCCATAAATTTTGGTAATGGATAGAGAGCGGTTCTCTAAAATTTAAACAGCTAAATTTTTCTATTCAGCCAAAAGCATTAATTTTTTAATAACTTCCTCTTTAAGTTCTTCAACAATTTCTCCATCTTTACATTTTTTTTCAACATCATCCATTGCTTGATCCGCAGTCATTTTTTCTTGATTGATTTTTTCTAAATACTCTTCATAAAGCCGATCAGCAGCCATCAGAATTTTTTCTTGCTTTTTTGGTGGTATTTCTTTCCCTGATGGGAAATTCGCCGATTCCCTCATAAAAATTTAAATAAATTATTAATTATTTTATCTTTGTCATAATATTATAATATCTTTTAAAATTTAGCAAATTTTTTAAGGTTTTACAAAGGAAAGGTTATTATACCAATTAGATACGATCGTAGAAATTTGGTAGAATATTATTTTAACTTGTCAAGATTTTTAGCAATGCTACAATTATATAAATTCGTAAATTAGCATTATGAAAAGGCGACTTTTTATCGCTATCAATTTACCCGAGGAAGTTAAGCGGCAGTTGAGCCCGCTAATTTTGGCATTGGCAAAACTTAACAGGCGAGTGGTTATCAAATGGGTGAAGTCCGAACTTATTCATCTGACGTTTCATTTTTTAGGTTATTTGGATCAGATTCGGGAAGAAAAGATTTTGGAAATAATTGCCAAAATTTCGCAGAATTATCATCAAATAAACATCAAACTTGGCGGACTCGGCGCTTTTCCGAATCTGACTTCACCGCGAGTAATATTCCTTGAGTGTCATGAGATAGATGGTAATGTTATGACTAGTCTTCAAAAAGAAATAGGCAAAGAGCTCGAACAAATCGGTTTTGAACCAGAACGACGCCGTTGGCAATCGCATTTGACATTGGGCCGCGTTAAAGGTGGAGGCAAAGTGAATTTAGCAGTTAAAGAAATCCCCCAAGCAACCTTTGAAATTAAAAGTGTTGAATTAATGGAATCAAGATTGAGTCAAGCAGGACCGGAATATATTGTGGTCAAATCATTTCCATTGAAACCATAAATTGAAGTTTTTAATAAAATCAAATATCAAATATAAAAAATCAAAAACACAAATAAAAAAGATAAAAAGATGTCATTGCGAGGAGTCCCGCCTCTGGCGGGACGACAAAGCAATCCCGTACTATATTGAATGGGATCCTTCACCCGCCAGTCGGCGGGCTCAGGATGATGCCTTGCGTCATTTTTAAATTTTTAAGTTTGTATTTTTGATATTTGATTTTTAATTTTTGATATTTTTTATGTACATCCTCGGTGTTAAAGTTGATGATTTTACCAAAGAAGAAATTTTAGCTAAAATTGATGAGTTTCTAGTTTCTTCTGGTCAATATTATATTATTACCCCCAACCCTGAAATAGTGTTAAAAGCCCAAAAAGACCCTGATTTTCAAGATATTCTAAATTACGCTGATTTGGCAATAGCTGATGGGGTTGGTTTAATTTTGGCTTCTATTTTATTTTATGGTTGGAAGAAGCGAATTAAAAATCGTGTTCGCGGTATTGATTTGGTTGAGTGGCTGTGTCAGACAAAACAAAGTTCGCCAATAAAATTTTTTCTATTAGGTGGACAAGGTCAAATCGTTCAATTGGCAACTGATAAATTAAAAGAAAAATACCCGGGAATTACAATTGCTGGCGCGTTTAGTGGTCCGCAAATTAATTATCAAGGTAGACCAACCAGTGATGAGGAAGAAACCATTAACAAACAAGCAATTGAGCAGATTAATCAAGCTCAACCACAAATTCTTTTAGTTGCTTTTGGCGCGCCCAAACAGGAAAAATGGATTTATAATTATTTAGCCCAAATTCCTTCAGCGAAAGTTGCCATTGGCGTTGGTGGGACTTTTGATTTTCTTGCCGGCAAGATTAAAAGAGCACCGAAAATTTGGCAAAATTTAGGTCTGGAATGGCTCTGGCGACTGATTCAGGAGCCAAAAAGGTTGTCAAGAATAATTAATGCTATAGTGATTTTCTCCCTTAAGGTTTTAAGTTGGAAATTGCGTCGTTATCTTTTTTATCGGCCTAATGTCTGCGCTTTAATTTATCAAAAGAATAAAATTCTTTTAGTGGAACGAGTAGATAGTCCTGGTCATTGGCAAATGCCCCAAGGCGGACTAAGAAAAGATGAAAAACCCGAGGTTGCAATTTTGAGAGAACTTGAAGAAGAGTTAGGAACTGAGAAATTCAAAGTTAAAAAAATGATACCTAACATTCACCGCTATTTTTGGCCAAAACGAATTTATAGCAAAAGTTTTTATCCCTATAAAGGTCAAGAACAAACCTTATGTTTAGTTGAATTTACTGGTAGTGATTCGGATATTAAACTTCATAAAAAAGAATTTCGTGACTGGCAATGGGTTTTGCCAGATAAGTTTATACCAACCCTTCATCCATATCGCCGGGAAATTGGTCAAAAGGCCTTGGAGGAATTTAAGAATCTAAGGATTTTTAAAAAATAAATTACTTAAGCTTTATTTATGCTTTTGTTTAGGCGTCATCATCAGGAAGTGAATTTAACCGTAATAAATTTTGCTCGGCTTTTATTTTTCGGGTTGTTTATTTTTGAGTTGCTTAATTATTTGCATATATTGGAATTTAATACGCAATTTACCTGGCTGGGATTGGTAATCACTTCGGCCGTTGCCTTTATACTGCTTGAAGCGATAGCTTATCATTATAAGAAGATAAAGGGGCGCCGTCTGCACTGGATTTTTTGGTTGATTATAGTCGTTGCTTTGAGTTTGGATGCTTTCGGCGACTTTTTTCATTTATATGGCGGATTTGAATGGTGGGATCAATTTGTTCATTACAGCGTCAGCGCTATTATATTTTTTACTCTTTTTAGCGTCATCAGCTTTTTTTGGGTTGATAAATTTAAATTCAGCTTGTTAATGAAAGCCGGCCGGCTTAAATTAGCGCTGTTGCTGGCCTCTGCTACAACTATGTCTTTATCGGCGCTTTATGAAATTGAAGAATATATTGAGGATTTAATATTTCATACTAATCGTTCGGGTCCTGGAACCGATACGGCTAATGATTTACTCTTTAATTTTTTGGGAATTTTAACAACAGTAGCCTTTATTTATTTTTACTATTTAATTACTCATAAGCGAGAGGTAATTGAGTAAACCCCCACACCTAATAGCCGCTATTTTAATTTTTCTGTGGGCGATTACTCGCAAAGCCCTTGTCTTAACTTTATTGCTATAGCAATAAAGTTAAGACATTTTCACAGTTATTAGATGTGGGGGTAAACCATTTTTTTATTTTGTTAATATTAAAATTAGCACTCTTGACAAGCGAGTGCTAATTAGTTAGAATGAAATTATTGAATAACTCAACAATTGAGATTGCCACGTCCCCCCGCCAAGGCGGAGGGACTCGCAATGACAAAATGATAAATTCTATGACTGAACGGCAGGAAAAAATTTTAAAAGAGATTATCAAAAGTTACATTAAATTAGCCCAACCAATTAGTTCAGAATGTTTAATGGGTAAGTTAGGTAATAAGGTTTCATCAGCTACTGTCAGAAATGAAATGGCTGAACTTGAGGCGGAAAATTATCTTTTTCAACCGCATGCTTCAGCTGGGAGGATTCCCGCCGAAAAGGGTTATCAGTATTATCTTGATCATTTTTTAGAAGAGAAAGATTTAAGTCAAATATTTGCTAGATACAGTAAAAGAGTAATTAGCGACAAAAAAACTAAAGAAGAAATTTGTAAAAATTTAGCTAAGGTTGTTGCTCACCTTTCAGGGGAAGCGGTGATTATTAGTTTTTCCAAAGACAATGTTTATTATACCGGCATTTTTAATTTATTTTCTCAGCCAGAATTTAGTCAATTTAATTTAATTAGAGATTTCTCTCAAATTATTGATAATTTGGACGAGTTTGTAACTCTACTTTATTCTTGTGTGGGTGATGAAGTTGAAATTTCCCTGGGGCGGGCTAATCCTTTTAGTCCTCAATTAGCTAGTATTTTGACTATGGCTCAAAATAAAACCCTTTTAGGATTAATTGGACCGATGCGGATGGATTTTGACAAAAATTTAGCCCTGATGAAAAGTTTTAAAAATTTTATTGAAGATTAAAAATATGGATCAACCAACTCAATTATCAAAAAATAATCAATCAGATCAAAAAAAAGAAACCAAAGAAGAAAAGAAAGAAGAAACAAAAACTGAAGCCACAACTGAGGAATTAACAAAAGTCAAGCAAGAACTTGAACTTTGGCAAAAAAAAGCCGAGGACTATCTTAATGGCTGGAAAAGAGCTAAAGCCGATTATATCAATTTTAAAAAAAATAGTGAAAAAGAAAAAGAAGAATTGATGAAATTTGCTAATGCTGCTTTGATAATTCAATTACTCCCCGTTGTTAATAATTTTAAGAGGGCCTTTGAGCAGCGGCCAAAAATTCAAGATGAAAAAATAGAAAATTATTTCAAAGGTTTTGAACATATTTATAGGGAGTTTTCCGAATTTCTTAAAAGATTAGGCGTTGAAGAAATAAAAACAGTGGGCGAAAAATTTAATCCCCAGTTTCATGAAGCAGTTTCGAGTGAGACAACTAAAACTCAACCTGAAGAAATCAATCAAGTAGAAAAAGAAGCCAAAGAACAAATAATCGTTAAAGAAGTCAGCGCTGGTTATATGATATATGGGAAAGTGATAATGCCGGCGAAGGTGGTGATTAAATTAAAAATTAATAATTAAGATAAAAAATTTTATGGGTAAAATTTTAGGTATTGATTTGGGTACAACCAATAGTGCGATGGCGATTGTTGAAGGAGGAGAACCAAAGGTTTTAGAAAATAAAGAAGGAGCGCGAACCACGCCTTCTGTTGTAGCTATTTCTAAGACCGACGAAAGATTAATTGGTCAAATTGCCAAAAGACAAGCGGTGACCAATCCGGACAATACTATTTTTTCTATTAAACGTTTAATCGGACGACGTTTTGAAGATAAAGAAGTTCAACGGGACATCAAACTTCTGTCTTATAAAATTGTTAGAGCTGGTGAAGGTGTTAAGGTTGTTATGGCTGGTAAAGAATATTCACCGCAAGAAATTTCAGCTATGATTTTACAAAAATTAAAGACCGATGCCGAGGATCGTTTAGGTGAAAAAATTGAAGAGGCGGTCATAACAGTGCCAGCTTACTTTAATGATTCACAGCGCCAAGCCACCAAAGACGCTGGAGAAATTGCTGGTTTTAAAGTGAGACGAATTATTAATGAGCCAACGGCAGCGGCTTTGGCCTATGGCTTTGAAAAGAAGAAGGGTCAACAAACTGCGGTCTATGATTTGGGCGGCGGCACTTTTGATGTTTCAATTTTGGATATTGGTGATGATACAGTGGAAGTTAAATCAACTAACGGCGATACTCATTTAGGTGGAGATGATTTTGATCAAATCATTATCAATTGGATAATTTCCGAATTTAAGCGCGATCAAGGCATTGATTTATCGCGCGATAAATTAGCACTGCAACGGCTTAAAGAAGCGGCTGAAAAAGCTAAAATTGAGCTTTCCACAGTGACTGAAACCGAAATTAACCAGCCCTTTATTACTACTGATGCTGCGGGGCCAAAACATTTAGTAATGAAATTTACTCGAGCTAAAATGGAAGAGTTGGTCGGCGATTTGGTTGAAAAAACACTTGAACCCTGCCGTCAGGCTCTTAAAGATGCTGGATTTACCACTTCGGACATTGAAGAAGTAGTGATGGTGGGTGGTATGACCAGAATGCCTTTGGTACTGCGGACAGTGGAAAAATTTTTTGGCAAAAAGCCAAACATTTCAGTCAATCCGGATGAAGTGGTGGCAGTTGGCGCGGCCATTCAAGGTGGAATTTTGCGTGGTGAAGTTAGAGATGTTTTATTGCTTGACGTTACTCCCTTAACCTTGGGCATTGAAACCTTAGGCGGCGTAGCCACCCCACTTATTATAAAAAATACAACCATCCCGACTTCAAAGTCGCAGATTTTTTCTACCGCGGCTGATACTCAGACCTCGGTTGAAATTCATGTTTTGCAAGGTGAACGACCAATGGCCGAGGATAATAAAACTTTAGGGCGATTCATTCTTTCTGGCATTCCGCCAGCACCCCGTGGCATTCCCCAGATTGAAGTTACTTTTGATATTGATGCCAATGGTATTTTAAATGTCAAAGCCCGTGACAAAGCGACTGACAAAGAACAATCAATTACTATTACTGCCTCTTCTGGTCTTTCTAAAGAAGAGATTGAAAAAATGAAAAGAGAAGCCGATGTTCACGCCGAAGAGGATAGAAAGAAAAAAGAAAAAGCTGATCTTAAAAATGAAGCTGACACTTTAATTTTTCAAACAGAAAAGGTCTTGCGCGAGGCCGGTGACAAAGTTTCGGAGACAGTTAGAAAAGAAGTTCAAGAAAAAGTTGAGGCCTTGAAAAAAGTTAAAGATGGTGATGACATTGAGGCAATTAAGAAAGCAGTAGCCGATTTAAATCAAACAATTCAAAAAGTCGGCGCGGAAATGTACAAAGCGGCCCAAGAGAAAAGCGCTTCAGAGCAACCCTCGGGTCAAACTTCTGCAGAAGACAAAAAAGAAGAGCCCAAAGAAGGGGAGTTTGAAGAAGGGGAGAAAAAATAAATAAGAAAAAACATGGCTAAAGATTATTATAAAATTTTAGGAGTTGGGCGAAATGCCAGTCAAGAAGAAATTAAAAAAGCTTTTCGCCGTTTAGCTCACCAACATCACCCCGACAAAACCGGCGGTGATGAAAAAAAATTCAAAGAAATCAACGAGGCCTATCAGGTTCTTTCCGATTCGCAAAAAAGGTCTCAATATGACCAATTCGGGCAAACTTTTGAACAAGCTCAAGCCGGAGGCGGTTTTTCTGGTTTTGAAGGTTTTCGCGATTTTTCGGATTTTACCGACGCCTTTCGCCAAGGCGGCCGCGGTGGCGTTGAATTTGATTTTTCAAATTTTGGTGATTTTTCTGATGTTTTTTCAGATTTTTTTGGTATGGGCCGAACCAGAAAAAAACCACGAGTTAGCCGAAACATTGAAGTAGACCTGACTCTAAATTTAAAAGAGGTTGCCCAGGGAGCGGAAAGAGTTATCGAACTTTATAAAAATGTGAATTGCTCGCGTTGTGGTGGTAGTGGGGCTGAACCAGGTAGTTTGGTGAAAACTTGTCCGACTTGTAAGGGTCAAGGACAAATTTATCAAGTTCGTTCTACCATTTTAGGTCAAATTAGAACAACTTCTACCTGCCCTGAATGTTTAGGAAGTGGTAAATTGGCAGAAAAAAAATGTTCAATATGTCGGGGTGAAGGAGCGGTTAAAGAAATTAAAAAAGTAAAAATCAACATACCCGGCGGCGTTGATGAAGGACAGGTAATTCGCCTGACAGGTGAAGGTGAAGCCGGTCCTAAAGGTTCGCCAGCCGGTGATTTATATGTTAATGTTCATCTTGAGCCCCATCCTTTGTTTTCTCGCCGCGGAGCTGATATTTATACCAAGAAAGTTATTAACATTATTCAAGCCGCCTTAGGTGATAAAATTGAAGTAGAAACTCTTTATGGATCTGTAAAATTAGCCATTCCCGAAGGCACCCAAAGCGGCGAAAAGTTTCGCCTGCGCAGTAAGGGCTTGCCAAAATTGCGCGGCTTTGGCCGGGGCGATGAAATTGTAGAAATTATTGTCAAAACGCCGAAGAATTTAACAAAAAAACAGAAAGAACTATTACGGGAATTAGAGGAGAGTTTGTAGAATTTCTAATTTTCAATTTCCAATTTTCAATGAATTTTCAATAATTTAATTTTCAATATATTTATGTCATTTGAGTTACCTAATAATTATCAGGAAAATAGAGATAATCAAACCCCCGAATCTTTAAGAAAGGGGGCGGAGAAAATTATTAATATATTTTGCAGTAAATTTGAAGTGGTTGGCAAAAATAATATTGAAAAAATAAAAAAGGAAAACCCAGATGATAAATTCATAGTTACTTCTTCACATTTTTCAAACTTAGATGGCCAGCCGCAATTAAGGTCTTAGGTGAAGATTTTAATCTTCAAATAGCAGTTGGATCACTTCATTTTGGCTGGACACCCCAAGAAGTAATGTACAGAATGGGTGGCAAAGAAAATTTTTCTCCCCTTGAATATCGAAAAAGTAAAGGGGATAAATTCGGTGTATTTAATCCGGATGATTTTGAAAATTTATCAGAAAAAATGAATCAAGGCAAAACACCTTGGATAGGCATACATCCTTTCACTACTAAAAAGGAAATGCAAAGGGCTCGAGTTGGGCCTGTTTATCTTGCTCAACTGACCGGTGCAAAAATAATTCCAACTGCTTTAGAAGTTAAAGGTGGAAGCGTTAGTCTTGAAGGACTGCAAGAGTTAGCAAAAGGATTTGTAAAGAAAGTTGAAGCCAGGTATCATATTGGCAAACCCGTAGAATTACCAACAATTGACGTCAGCATTATTAGAACAGTTTTAGAAAAAAGAAAAAATAACGAAAAAGTAACTTCTGACGAATTTAAAAAATTTCAACAGGTTCACCAACAATTAAAAATTCAAGCCGATGAAGTTGCTCAAATTATTAGCGAAATGCTCCCCGAGAATTATCGAGGAATTTATCAAAGAAACAATAATAATTTATGATTAAACTTTATAACACTCTTTCGCGCAAAAAGGAAGAATTTAAGCCGATAAAGAAGGGGAGTGCTGGCATTTACTCCTGCGGGCCCACGGTTTATAATTTTGCCCATATTGGCAATCTGCGGTCTTTTATTTTTGCCGATATTTTACAGCGGGTTTTAAGATTTAATGGCCTAAAAGTTAACTGGGTGATGAACATAACTGATGTTGATGATAAAACCATCCGCGATTCGCAAAAAGAATATCCTGACTTAGAATCAAAAGAAGCTCTAAAACAATTAACTACTAAATACGAAAAAGCTTTTTGGCAAGATTTAGCCGAGTTAAATATTGAGCGGCCGGATAAAATTCCTCATGCTACAGAATTTATTTCGCAAATGCAAGATTTAATTAGGAGAATCATTAAGTCCGGCTATGCTTATGAGTGCGACGGCTCTTTTTATTTTGATGTTGCTAAATATGCCAAAAATTTTAAATACGGGCAATTAGTTGATTTGGATTTATCGCAACTTAAAACCACCGAAAGAATCATGGCTGATGAATACGAAAAGGCCCAAATCCAGGATTTTGCTCTTTGGAAAGCAACTAAATCCAATGAACCTAGCTGGGATTTTAAGTTTTTGGGTAAAAACTATCCCGGCCGGCCGGGCTGGCATATTGAATGCAGCGTGATGAGCCAAGAGTATTTAGGCATTCCTTTTGATATCCACACCGGCGGAGTTGATTTGCGCTTTCCGCACCATGAAAATGAAATTGCCCAAAACACTACTGGTTACGGCACAAAAAAATTAGCTAACTTTTTTATTCACAATGAACATGTTTTAGTTGATAATCAAAAAATGGCTAAAAGGTTTAAGAATTTTTATACTTTAAAAAATTTAGAAGAAAAAGGTTTTGAGTCACTGGCGTTTCGTTATCTATGTCTTTTAACCCATTACCAAAAGAAACTGAATTTTTCTTGGGAGGCGCTTAAAGGTGCCCAGCAAGGATTGAATCACCTTTGGTTTAATATTAGTAAACTTAAAATCGGTCACGGCAAGGTTATTAAAAAATATTTAGAAAAGTTTAATCAAACTCTTAATGACAATTTGGATTTGCCCAAAACCCTCGGTCTCATCCATAAAGTAATCAAATCGCAGGCAAAAGAGGCTGACAAGCGTGCTACTTTGCTTAAATTTGATGAGGTTTTGGGACTTAATCTTAACGTTAAAAACATTGATCAAATAATTGGGAAAGAGATAAAAACAAAAATTAAAAAATATGAATTAGCGCGAAAAAAGAAAGATTATCAGCTTTCAGATAAACTGCGCCAAGAAATAAACAAAGAATTAGTCAAATTTAATTTACAAATTTCAGATACTAAAGAAGGAGCGGAAATAGTCAAGAAATAAAAACAACAAGGGCAGGGAATAACCCTGCTCTTTGACTTTTTAATTCCCTCCTTTTAAAAAGGAGGGCTAGGGTGGATTTTAAAAATCTCCCTTATTCCCTCTTTAATAAAGAGGGGGATTCATTATTTTCACTTAAGCCATTGTTTTTTTCTAAACCAGAGAAGCATTCCTGAAATTATTGTCAACATTAAACCAATAATAATCCAGAAGTTGTAAGGATTGTTTAAAAAAGGCATACCGCCATTGGCCCGCATTGAAAAAATAGTGGCCAACAGCGTCATTTGAAAAATGGTGACCGAAAACATAGTTAAGGTCTTAATAATTTCATTGGTTCTATAAGACATTATTGAGTCATTGGTATGTTTTAAGGCCTCAATCATTTCTTTGTGATTTTCCAAAATTTCCCAAATGTCTTTGGTTCTTTGGACAAGTGAATTAAATTTAGGGCGAAGTTCATTGCCAATAAAATAACTTCCTTCTTCTTGGGCCAAGCGGCGAATGATATTTTTATGCGCTTGCATTACTCGACGGAAAGTAATAATGTTTCGCTTGATGCGCAAAATGTCCTGGATGCTTTCTTGCTGTTTACCTTGATAAATAATTTCTTCTAAATTGTTAATATCCCAACTAATTTTATCCAGAATTGGAAAACAAGATTTTAAAAGTTGTTCTAAAATTTCAAAAAGTATGCTCCCGGGCTCTTTGTTTAAATATTGTTTTAAGGTGGCGGTGTCTTTTTTACAGACGCTAATAATATTATTAAGTTTTGGCAGCAGGCCGTTATGAACTGAGACCAAATATTTTTTACCTAAGAAGAAATCAATTTCTTCAACGAAAACGGCGCCGTTTTTTTCATTATAGGCAGGAAAACGAAAAATGCTAAAACAGTAGTCGCCATAGCGTTTGATTTTCAGCCGTTGGGCAAAAACAGTAGCTAAGGTTGCCCGCAAGTCCTTTAATTGGAAATCAAAGGTCTTTTTCAAAAACTCTAAGTCCGTTTTTTTTGCCTGCTTAACATCAATCCATTGAAGGCCATTGTTTTTAAAAATGTGATAAGACATATTACAAAACAAAAAATCAAATATCAAAAATCAAAAAGACGAACATATTAGTTGTTGATAACTATTATTTTAAGGATAAAGAAATTGGTTCGTTCGGTCAAAAAAGAAAATAAATTTTCTTTTTCTCCCTCTCTGCCAATTATAGCATATTTCAAATTTATTCGCTATATGCTATAATTTATAATGTTAAAGTCAGAAAGAAAGATATGGCTAATTTACCAGGCCAAAATTTAACCAACCAGAAACCAGAAAAGGAGTTTCCCAAAGAGCCAGCAGAAACCCCCCAATTTGAAATTGAAAAAAAACTACCCGAACAAATTCCTGAAAAAATAAAAGAAGCAATTGGGGAAGCCAAAATTGAAATTAAAAAAGAAGAGCCAAAACCAGAAATCCTCAAGCCGAGCACCCAAATCAGCACCAAAATCATTAAAAGCCAAACTCTTAAAGAAATCGAAAATATTTTAGAAGAGGACTTAGAAGAAATTTATTTTGGTCTTCCCCAAAACAAAAAAGTTGAATTTAAACAAAAAGGCGAGGAAACTGCTTCCAAAATTGAAGTAATTCTTTTTCAGGTTAAAATTAGGGTCTCGCAAATCTTAAATTTAATCAAAGAATGGTTAAAATTGATTCCCGGGGTCAATAAATTTTTCTTAGAACAAGAGGCCAAAATTAAAACCGATAAAATTTTGCAATTATCCAAAAAAGATGAAAAAGAAAAAACAAAAGAGTTAGATATTGATGGTTTAATCTAAAAAACAAAAATGGAAAATTCAAGCACAATCGGAATTTATCTAACAATGATTTTTGTTGTCATTGTTATTTTAGTTTTGGTTGGCTTATTGATAGCTCGCTTAATTTTAAGAAGACGAGGTTGGTTACCGTATGCTTTTCAAAAAAGCATTTTTTTGGTTACTTTGCCCAAAGAATCAATTAAAGATCTGGAGATGGGCAAGGTTAATACACTTCAAATTATTCAAGAAAAAATTGGTTTAGCTGAAGCTCTTTTTAGCAGTTTAGGTGGGTTGCGGGCCCAACGAGGACTGAAAGTTTTGCTTTACGGTCGCTCAGATCATCTTTCTTTTGAGATTGTCTCTCACAAAGGCATTATTTATTTTTTTGTGGCGGTGCCACACTATTTAGAAAGATTTCTGGAACAGGAAATTCACGCCCAATATCAAGAAGCCCTAATTGAAAAAATCACTGATTATAATATTTTTACCCCTCGCGGTGTGATTAAAAGCGCAACCATTATTTTAAATAAACCCTTTATCTTTCCTCTTAAGACCTATCGTAAATTAAATTCTGATTCTTTAAATTCTTTGACCAATGCTTTGTCTAAATTACAAAAAAACGAAGGAGCAGCAATTCAGATTATTGCCCGTTCAGCCAAAGCCCAATGGCACGCTTGGGGAGCGCGAGTTGCCAGTCAAATGAAACAAGGCAAGCCCTTAAAAGAAGCAATGAAGTCAACCGGCACAGCCGGCAGTCGACCACTTTGGCAAGAAGTTGGCCGAATGATAATTGGTAGTGGCACTACCACTCAACAACAAGCTAAAAAACAGACGCTCCAGCCGCAACCTTATTATCATTTATCACCAATGGAAGAGGAGTTAATTAAGGGTTTGGAAGAGAAAACCTCCAAGGCCGGACTTGATGTCAATATTCGGGTCGTTGTCTCATCAGAGAATCCCGAGCGAGCCCAGATGTATTTGCGCAATATTCTTGATGCTTTTGCCCAATATAATATTTATCAATACGGCAATTCCTTCCGGGCAAAAAAACAACAAGGCAAAAAAATCATTCGTAATTTTATTTACCGCAATTTTGACGAAAGAAAAAAAATGATTCTTAATTGCGAAGAATTAGCTAGTATTTTTCATTTTCCTTTGCTAACAACTGAAACGCCGAATATTTTATGGTTGGCGGCTAAACGAGCGCCGGCTCCACTTAATATTCCCCATGAAGGCATTATTTTAGGTAAAAATGTTTTCCGTGGTGAGGAGACCTTAATTTACCTTGCTAAAAAAGATCGTCGCCGCCATATCTATATTATTGGTAAATCCGGGGTCGGTAAATCAGTGATGCTGGCTAAGATGGCAATTCAAGATATTAAAAATGGCGAAGGAATTTGCATTATTGATCCGCATGGTGATTTGGCTAATGATGTTTTAGCCGGCGTGCCACCGTCGCGAGCCGAAGATGTAGTTTATTTTGATCCTTCAGACACCTCAAGACCATTGGGTCTTAATCTTTTAGAGTATGATCCAAAATATCCCCAGCAGAAAACTTTTATGATTAATGAGATGATTAAAATTTTTGACAAACTTTATGATTTGCGCCAAACCGGTGGACCAATGTTTGAGCAATATATGCGAAATTCAATGCTTTTAGTGATGGAACATCCAGAAAGCGGTAGTACTTTAATGGAGATTCCCAAGGTCCTCTCTGATGCTGAATTTCGCCGTTTTAAATTAGACAAATGTCAAAATCCGGTGGTGCGTGATTTTTGGCAAAAAGAAGCAGAAAAGGCCGGCGGCGAAGCAGCCTTAGCTAATATGGTGCCCTATATTACTTCTAAACTTAATGCCTTTATTGCTAATGATATGATGAGACCAATTATTGCCCAACAACAAAGCGCTTTTAATTTACGGCAAATTATGGATGAGGGTAAAATTCTGATTGTTAATCTTTGCAAGGGTCGGCTTGGAGATTTAAACGCTTATTTAATTGGCATGGTTTTAGTTGGTAAAATTTTAATGGCCGCCCTCAGTCGGACCGACATTGATCAAGAAAAACGGAGCGATTTCTATCTTTATTTAGATGAATTTCAGAATTTTATTACTGATAGCATTGCTATTATTTTGTCTGAGGCCAGAAAATATCGGCTTGATTTAACCATTGCTCATCAATACATTGGCCAATTAGTCAAGGGTCAGGATACTTCAATTCGTGACGCGGTTTTTGGCAATGTTGGCACGATCATTACTTTTAAAATTGGAGTAGAGGACGCCAAATTTATTGCTCAAGAATTTGCCCCGGTCTTTAATGAAAGAGATTTAATTAATATTGAAAAGTATAATGCTTATGTTAAACTGCTGATTGATAATCAATCAGCCAGACCTTTTAATATGTTGACTTTGCCCTTAGAAAATCTTGATTTTACTATGACTGAAAAAATTAAACAACTTTCCCGCTTAAAATATGGCCGCGATTTAGCTTTAGTTGAGGCAGAAATCCTCAAATGGGTTAATTTAGCAATTTAATTTATGAAAATCATTTTAGCTAAGTCTGCTGGTTTTTGCTACGGTGTCAAGCGAGCAATTAAACTAGCGGAACAAACACTTAAAACCAAACCCAAGCCGATCCAAATGATCGGCGATCTTGTTCATAATGAGTTTGTAGTAACTAATCTTAAAAAATTGGGTCTCGTAATGCTAAATAATCTAAAAGATTTAAAGAGAGGCAGTTTTATTATTCAATCTCACGGTTTACCTCAAAAATTAATCAAAAAATTGTCGCGGCGGAATTTATCCATTATTGATACTACTTGCCCCAAAGTTAAAAAAACAGCTTATTTAGCTCAATATTTAGAAAAAAATGGCTATCAAATTGTTATTTTTGGCGATAAAAATCATGATGAAATTAAAACAATCAGTAGCACTCTTAAAAACGGGCCACTTATTATCAAAAATATAACTGAAATAAATAAAATTAGAAAAAATAACAAGATTGGACTTCTTAGTCAGACGACTAAATCTGATGATGAATTTTATCAGCTTGTTAATCAACTTATCCCAATGACTAAAAATTTAAAATATTTTAATACCATTTGTCCGGCCAGCCAAGCCCGGCAAAGGGAAGCAAAAGATTTAGCCAAAAAAGTTGATCTGATGTTAGTCATTGGTTCAACAAAAAGTGCCAATACGCTCCGACTTTTTCAAATTTGCAAAAACTATAAGCCGTTGACTTATTTGATTGAATCTGATAATTTTATTAAGAAGAAATGGTTAAAAAAAATCAAAACCGTGGGTTTAACCGCCGGTGCTTCAACACCTGATTTTGTCATCAAAAATGTTGTTAAAAAGCTAAAGTTACTTTCTACTTATTCACTTTAATTTTGTTATTTGTGACTCGGCGCAAAACAAAAAAAATCAAAGTTGGCAAGATTTATATCGGTGGTAATGCACCAATTAGCGTGCAATCAATGTGTGATACCGATACCAGAAATATTAAGGCAACTGTTAAACAAATTAGAGCTCTAGAAAGAACCGGTTGCGACTTAATAAGAGTTGCTGTGCCAGATATTAAGGCAGCTTTGGCCCTCGGAAAAATTAAAAAACAAACCCGAATCCCTTTAGTTGCTGATATTCATTTTGATTATAAATTGGCTTTGATTGCAATTGAGCAAGGCATAGATAAATTAAGGATTAATCCGGGCAACATTGGTTCGGAGGAAAAAATCAAACAACTCATTGCTTTAGCTAAAAAGAAAAAAATACCAATTAGAATAGGTGTTAACGGGGGTTCATTGGAAAAAGATATTTTAAAAAAACATCAGGGCAAGGTTACAGCCCAAGCAATGGTTGAATCAGCTTTGAGGCACATCAAAATTTTAGAAAGAAATAATTTTCGCCAAATTTTAATTTCACTTAAAGCCAATGACATTGCCAGAACAGTTGAGGCCTATCAACTATTAGCGCCTCGCGTTAATTATCCTTTTCATCTTGGCATCACCGAGGCAGGAACAAAATTCGTCGGCACTATCAAATCAGCCATTGGCCTTGGTGTTTTATTAACTGAAGGTATCGGCGATACTATCCGTGTTTCCTTAACTGCGGAGCCGTTGGAAGAGATAAAAGTGGGGCGCGAAATTCTTAAGGCGCTTGATTTACTCAATGAAGGTTGTCGAATAATTAGTTGTCCTACTTGCGGCAGAACTGAATTTGATATTAAGACCTTGACTGAACGCATTGAAAATGAGACAAAAAAGATAAAGAAACCGCTTAGAATCGCTATTATGGGTTGTATTGTTAATGGTCCGGGTGAAGCGCGCGAGGCCGATGTTGGCGTGGCAATGGGAAAAACCAAAGGAGTCATTTTTCGCCAGGGGAAAATCATTGACACTGCTGAAAAAGAAGACATTTTTGAAAAACTTATGATACAAATAAATAAATTGAAATAAATAAAAACCACGGGAGAAACGTGGATAAAACAAAATCAAAAAAAATATGAGCCAAGAAACAACCAAAAACAAAAAAACCAAAGATGTCTTTGATGAAATAGACGATTTGGAACTGCCAGTAGAATCAAAAGGTAAGAAAAAAGAAGAAAAAATTTCAGCCAAAGTCAAAATTAATCTCACTGAATTAAAAGCCGGATTGCAAAAAATTAAAAATGAAGCAACTCAACTTCTTAACTTAATTGAAGAAGTTGATGTAGGGGAAGAGTTGGTTGAATTAGATGTAAGTCAAGAAAAATTGCCACTCGTTAGTCCCGAAGTTAAAATTGGTAAGGCCGGTGAAAAAATTATTGAAGGTGTCTTTGACGGCCAAAATATGGTTGGGCCGGATGGCAAGATTTATTCAGTGCCGGCTAACTATGCTTCAAAATCAAAACTTATTGAAGGTGATATTCTGAAACTGACCATTCATAACGACGGCTCATTTATTTTTAAACAAATTGGTCCGGTAGAACGAGAAAGGGTAATCGGTTGTCTCATTTTTAATGAAGCAAAAAGTCAGTATTATGTGGTTTTAGGCGACCAAAAATGGAAGGTTCTGACCGCTTCCGTGACTTATTTTAAAGGCAAAGTTGGTGATGAAGCAGTAATTTTGGTGCCCAAAGATTGCCAAAGCCGCTGGGCCGCGGTGGAAAATATTATCAAAAAGTTTGAGTAGACAATACAATTTATTACCTGAAATAAAATATTATTAAACTAATTTTTGAACCAAAAAATTCAAAAATCAAAGTGCAAAGTGCAAAATGACAAATCAAAATGTAAAAAGAGTTAATTAAAATAATTTTGAATTTTACATTGTCATTTTTATATTTGATTTTTGCATTTTGAATTATTTTTTTATGTCTACTCTTTATCGCAAATACCGGCCGCAAAAGTTTTCAGAACTGGTCGGTCAAAATCATATAAAAATAACACTGCAGAATGAAATCAGGATGGGCAAATTAGCCCATGCTTTTATCTTTGCTGGCCCACGGGGCATTGGTAAGACCACCACCGCTCGTCTTTTAGCCAAAACCATTAATTGTTTAAACAATAAAGATGAGCCAACTGAGCCCTGCAATGCTTGTTTCGCTTGTCAAGAAATAACCAACACCATTGCTTTTGATGTTATAGAAATTGATGCTGCTTCTCATACTGGCGTTGATAATGTCAGAGAAAATATTATTACAACCGCTAAGATTAGCCCGGCGCGACTAAAATATCGCGTTTTTATCATTGACGAGGTTCATATGCTTTCCGGTGCTGCTTTTAATGCCCTTTTAAAAATTTTAGAAGAACCGCCGCCAAATGTTGTTTTTATTTTGGCCACCACCGAAATTCATAAAGTGCCGGCAACTATTATCTCGCGCTGTCAACGGTTTGATTTTAAAAAGATAAGCCCCAAGGAGATTGTGGTGCTCTTGGCTTCTATTGCTGAAAAAGAAAAGATTAAAATTGACAAAAAAGTTTTGGAAAATATTGCCAGAATTTCCGGCGGCTCAATCCGTGATGCCGAAAGCGTTTTAGGGCAAATCTTGGCTTTGGGTGAAAGGGAAGTCGGGCTTGAGGAAGCGGACTTGATTTTGCCCCGCTCTGACTTTAACTTGATTTTAGAACTGCTTAAATATTTGGCCAAAAAAGAAGCTCCGGCGGCCATTGGTTTTATGAATAAAATCGTTTTTGAAGGAATTAATTTAAACCAATTTACCGGGGATCTAATAGAAATTTTAAGAAAAACACTCCTTCAAAAAATTGGCGGTAATTTAGAACAATTTACTCTTCAGTTAGATGAAACATTAGAAAAAGAAATTATTGACTTGAATCAAACTTTAACCCTAACTGATATTATAATGATGATTGAAATTTTCAGCCGAAGAAAGTTAGAAATTAAATCCTCGGAAATTATTCAATTGCCTTTGGAGTTGGCCGTCATTGAGATAACGGAAAAAATCGGCAAAACTTAAAAAAGTTTATTGCGGGATCGTCTGCCTGCGCAAGCAGGTCTAACTTGCCCCGCCAAATTTAATATTGAATTTTTCTTAAATTCAAAAATTTCTTTTCAGGGCTGCGGGATCGTCTAATGGCAGGACAACGGATTCTGGCTCCGTTAATCTAGGTTCGAATCCTGGTCCCGCAGCTGTGGAAAGAAAATAAATTTGGCGGGGTGAAGTCGTCAATTATGGTTCCGCCCGTTCGCCTGCCCGTGTGAGCGGAGGGATTTTAGGGGATTAAATTGCGGAAGTATTATTTAACCGGGGAGAAATTACGATTAACGATTGCGGAAGTAAAAAAATAGGTAAAATATTGCGCGATTTCTTGAGCGATTATTGCGCGGCAAAGGTCCGGCTTCCGCGTATGTGGCCAGATAAAAAAAGATCGCCAAAGACGTTACTTGCCCTTCCAAAGTCCCACAAAACGGGACGAAGGATGGGGCGTTGGCATTTGCTCGTCCTGAATTTACTTGTGGTGAACAGAGTTGAGTCCATCGAAGGGAGGATTTAAGGAAATAAATTTAATTTAAAAATTATGCCAAAAAAGAAAATTAAATCACAAATGGAGTTGTTGCTCGCTTACTTTAAGAAAAATGCGGGTAGAAACATTAAACATCCCGAAATTGTTGATTGGGCTACTAATGAGTTTAAGAAAATGACGGGCAAGGTTTTTAGAGACCCAGATCGCGGCATCAGAAAATTACACCAAGATGGTTATTTAATTAAAGTTGCCAAAGGCATTTACAGGTATGACCACGGCTTCGTAAAAAAACGAGATTTAGAAGATTTTAGCCCGCGAGTCAAAGAGCAGATTTTTAAGAGAGACGGTTATAAGTGCGTGATGTGTGGTAGGGGGCGAGCTGATGGAGTAGAGATTCACGCAGACCATATTAAACCAAAAGATTTAGGCGGAGAAGCAGCCTCAGAAAATGGCCAGACACTTTGCGCGCAACATAACTTTTTGAAAAAGAACTTGAAACAAACCGAAACGGGTAAGAAATACTTTATCAGGTTATATCAACTTGCCAAAAAAGAAGGCAATAAACAATTGATCGATTTTTGCTCCCAAATTTTAGAGATCTTTGAGAGGAATAATGTTAACGGACATATAAAGTGGGAGAAATAAATCTTTTTGTTTTTAGAGTAATTTTCCCTGATTTAATTCTTTATCAACTCTATCTTTGGCAACTTTGCAATACTGCGGTGAAATATCGATGTGGATGAATTGTCTGCCTGTTTTTGCGGCGACTGCGGCCACCGTTCCCGTTCCGCCGAACATATCAAGTACAGTATTGTCTTTGTAAGAATAAAACTTAATGAGCCTATAAATTAAGTCCTCTGGGAACGGCGCTGGATGGCCTTTTCTCTGTGTTTCTGGCCAGATTTGCCAAAAGCCATCAGAAAACTTCATAAACTCCTCTTTGGAGATGTCCGCGTTTTTAGGATCGCCATCAAGACGATCTTGGTCCTTTGAAAAAATCATCACATACTCCCACGACGGAACAATGTGAGGATTGGCTGGACTTTTAAAACTGCCCCATGCCGTCCTTTTCAACATGGTTTGTTTATACCAGATAATTTCGGTCCTGAATTTCATGCCAAGTTTTCGGAATTGATTCGCAAAGTCGTGATGTATGGGGACGAAATCTTTAATCCCTGTGGGTGCGATATTTAATGCAAAACGGCCGCCCGGCACCAGAACTCTTTTAGTTTCGTGCCAGACCTTATTGAGCCAATTAAGATAATCCTGATAGTTCATTTTATCGTTGTGGTTATCATAATTTTTGCCGACATTGTAAGGAGGGGAGGTTATTGCCAAATGTATAGAATTATCAGGGAGGGTTTTTATAATTTCTAAAACATCGCCGCAAAAGATTTTACCCGGTTCTACTTTTGGTTTTTCGAGAGTATGAATGACGCTTACTACTTTGCCCTGGATATCAACTGCTCTTACAAAAATTGGCTTAAGAGTTGGATTTGCTGGTTGTAGCCTGAATCCGCGTTTTTCTCTGTAGATTTTTTTAAGGGTTGTTTCGTTGCCATTTATTAAAGCTACAACATTATCTCCATTTTCTGCTGTTTGCTGTCGTCTAATAATAACAGTGTCACCATCAAAAATGCCCTCGTCTATCATACTGCTCCCATTAACTTTGAGGGCAAAATGTTCACCGCTTTTTGTTAAAAAATTTTTAGAAACAGTTATACTTTCTGGTATTGGATACGCTTCAAGCGGTTCGCCCGCAGTAATAGTGCCCACGATAGGAATTTTTACCAGATCAAATTTTTTATTATCAACCAATTCAATACTTCTCGCACCATAACCGTTTTTTAAAATAAATCCTTTTTCAATTAATTCTTCTATGTGTTCGGAAATTGTGGAAAGTGCTTTAAGTCGCAAATGCTTTTTAATCTCCTCAAAAGTAGGGGATATACCACGCTTTTGTATATACTTTTTGATGTAGTCGTATATTTGCTTTTGACGCTTTGTAAGTGTAGCCATAATGTTGACAAGTTTTACTTATTTATTATACTTATATTATACCCGAAGATTTCCCGAAGGTCAAAAGTAAGTTATCCACAGTTTTAAAAAATAGGCACGAAATTTGGCGGCGGCGGGGAAAATTAACTCCGCCTTTTTTATATTAAACTTAGTGATTGCATAGACCCCTTTTGATGAGTTAGAAACTCTATGCTTCAGCATATCCCTTCAGGATATTTATGTTGCTCTTGTCATTCCGCACTTGATGCGGAATCCAGGGATAAACCGTACCAACTCTGGATTCCTGCTCCCCGATTTCTCGAGGACAAGTTTCGCAGGAATGACAAAAGGGAGAAGCTAAAATCAAAAAATCTCATTGAACAACCTATGGACTTCCAGTCCATAGAGGTTTATAAACATTCCTGATTGCTCAGAAGAAATACCTTGACCGACAGAAAAATTTGAAGAAGTTATAAAAAATTTTAGGAACAATTTAAAAATTATTTACAAAAAATTATTTGCTATTACAAATAGCATATGATATGCTATTTTATATTGTTCTTGAACAATAAATCCTAAAAAACATAAGGAGGTTTCAATGGCAAAAGAAAGGAAGTCTATAAAGAAAAAAGTCGTTATTGTGCCAAAAGACAAGGTCGAATTGGAGCAATTTATTTCCAGGATCCGCGAAACAGAAGTTGTATGATACTTTGAAATCTTTGAAAACAAAACAACTTGAACTCAACTTTGACGGTTCTCATTGAGAATCGGCTTTTCGTTGTCATTTTTTATTAAAAGAGGTATAATTAGAGAAAATATGAAAATCGCTATTTTCTCTGATAATTTTTATCCAGAATTAAGTGGTATTGCCGATTCTATTATTGCCTTAGCTAAAGAATTAGCTAAACATGGTCATAAAATAGTTTTTTATGTGCCAAAATATTCAACAAAAGATTACCAAACCATTAAACAACCACTATTAGAAATTAGGGTTGGAAAAAATATTCAAATCCACCGTTTTCTTTCTTTGCCTTTTACCTCACCTACTGGACAATCGCGTTTAGTTATACCCACGGCTTTACGTTGGCTAATTGTAAAAAAGTTTAATCCAGATATTATTCATACTAATCTTTTTTTTGGCGTGGGACTGGAGGCCCTATTAACTGCTAAAATGCTTAAAATACCCTTAGTGGGGACTAATCATACGCGTCTGGCTGAGTTTATTCGTTACAGCCCAATCCGAGCCAATTGGGTTAGAAAATACAGTTTGCGTTATATGATTTGGTTTTATAATCATTGCGATTATGTGACCGCCCCTTCAAAATTGTTTTTAGATGAAATGAAACAAAATGGTTTAAAACAACCTAATCAGGTAATTTCAAATCCAGTGGATCTAAAAATTTTTAAGCCGGGGGCAAAGCAAGATAAGCAAAAAATTTTAAAGAAATACAAACTTTCGGAAAATACAATTATTTATGCCGGTAGATTAGCGAGCGAAAAGAATATTGATGTAATTATCCGAGCTTTAGCGATTGCCAAAAAAAAGATTTCCAATATTAATCTTGCTTTAGCTGGTCATGGCAGTGCCAGTCAATCGCTCAAAAATTTGACTAAACAATTATCTCTAAAAAATAATGTTAAATTTTTAGGCACTCTTGATCAGCCATCATTAGCTAAACTATATCAAGTAGCAAAAATTTTTGTTACCGCTAGTACTTCGGAAGTACAAAGTATGACTATTTTACAAGCAATGGCTTGCCAGTTACCGGTAATCGGAGCAAAGTGTAATTCTATGCCGGAACTTATCAGTCAGCAACACGGATTTTTATTTAAACCCGGTGATTATCGGACTTTAGCAGAAAAAATAATTTTTTTAGTGAAACATAAAAAGCAAAGAGAAATATTAAGTAAGGAAGCACAAAATTTTGTCCAGAAATTTTCTATCCAAAAAATTGGACAAGAGTGGGAAAAACTATACAATAAAGTAAGATTGATAAAAAATAATACCTCTTATGAAACTTTCAATCATCATTCCGGCTTATAACGAAGAAAAATTAATTGGCCGTTGTCTTACTTCAATTTTAGAGGCGGAGATTCCGGTTGGGTATGAAATTATTGTGGTCAATAATGCCTCAACTGACCGCACCAAAGAAATTGCCCAAAGTTTTCCGGGTGTTAGAGTTGTTGATGAACCCAATAAGGGTTTAACTAAAGCTCGTCAAGCTGGCTTTGCGGCCTCTGGAGGCGAAGTTTTAGTTTATTTTGATGCCGATACAATTGTTCCCAAAGATTGGTTTAAAAACGCTCTGGCAATTTACGAACAAAGCCCCAAGATTGTCGGCGTTTCCGGGCCTTATTATTTTGAGGGACTAAATACGATTGAGCGCTTTCTGGAATGGCTGTATTACACAGTTTGCTTTCATGGCGTCAATTTAATTTATAGATTAATTCCCAATCATGGCGGCATTTTTCTTTTAGGCGGTAATTTTTCAATCAAGCGTTGGGTAATTGAAAAAATTGAGGGTTTTAACACTAACATTGCTTTTTATGGTGAAGATACTAATTTAACCCGCCGGGTGGCAAAATATGGTAAAATTAAATTTACTAACCGCTTAAAAGTGATTTCCTCGCCGCGCCGACTGCGCCAGCAAGGAGTGATTAAAACTTTAATTCTTTATATTTCCAATTTTTTTTCCGAAGTTATTTTCAAGCGGCCGATTTCAAAAGAGTATCGCGATATCAGATAAAAAATTAAAAAATGTCATCCTGAACTAAGTTCAGTTTGACAAACAAATTATTATTAATTCAAAAAACTATGCAAAACAAGACATTTTTCGTCGTCGTTTCATTCTTAGTTGTTTTAACAGTCGTGGTTTGGGGGACAGTTATCTTTTACACTTATCAAAACTTAAGTCAACCACCCCAAGTTTTAACTAATTCACAACCAAGCCCTCCAAAAGACCAACCAGTAAAACCATTATCAAAAGTTGAAATGAAGAAATTTGCTTCTGAGCAAGAATTTAAAAATTATTTAGCCAAAGTTTCTGATTTGGGGGGAGGGGGATTTGGTTTACTTCAAGCGACTAGAGGTCTTGCTGAGATCGGGGATATTCTTAAAGCACCTTCTGCTCCTGGCTTAGAGGCGGCTGAGTTTGGCGGTGGAGCTGAACCAAGTCGTGTATCGCAGACCAATGTCCAGGTTGAAGGCATTGATGAACCGGATATTGTCAAAAC
>JAGUWE010000108.1 GCA_020062525.1 Patescibacteria group bacterium
ACTAAAATAACAGCTTTTTTGATTTTGGGCATAAAACAAACTTAAAAGTGAAAAACGAAAAAGTAAAAACTCCAGCGTAAAACTTAAAAGTATTTTTATTATAGCAAATTTTCTTGTAAAATACTACTTTTAAAGTTTCTGGCTAATCTCTTGACATTTCTCTATGATTTCCTCTTCTCCTTTCACTATCCGATTTTCCATTAACACTTGACCATCGCAGATGACTGTGTCAACACAACTGCCGCCGCCAGCGTAAATCAAATTAGAAAGTGAATTATAATTGGGGACCAGTTCCGGCTGCTTTATATCTATTAAAATTAAATCGGCTAAATTTCCTTCTTGAATTTTGCCTAGCGGTAACTTTAGAGTTTGACTGGCATTAAATGTAGCTAAATTAAAACACTCCTTTACCGGCAGGATGGTTGGATCAAATTGAGTAACTTTTTGCAAAAGAGCAGCAAATTTCATTTCCTCAAATAAGTCCAAATTATTATTAGAAGAGACGCCATCAGTGCCTAATAAAATATTAACTCCAGCGTTTTTTAATCTTTGATAAGCCAAAATACCACTGGCTAATTTCATATTAGAAGTGGGATTATAAACTACACTGGAGCCGGTTTTGGCTAAAAGCTCAATTTCCTTTTCATTTAGCCAGATCGCGTGGGCAAAAATAATTTCCGGTCCCAGAAAATCAAAGTTTGCCAAATATTCAACTGGTCGCAAACGATGCTGTTTAAAACAACTATCAACTTCTTCTTGGGTCTCTGAAAGATGCATCTGAATCAATAAATTGTTTTCCGAGGCGAATCTCTTGGCCCAAAGAAGATTTTCTTGGTTGACAGTATAAATAGAATGGGGGCCTAAGGTTAAAGTGATTCGCTGGTTTAAATTTGATTTTAATTTCTCATACTGTTCAGCCACAAATTTTTTTTGTCCGCGCTGGTCAAAATCAATCAAAAGCAAACCAATAAAAGCGCGTAGCCCCATTTCTTCCACTGCTTTAATTGTTGCTTGCGGCTCCCAATACATATCGCAAAAACAAGTGGTGCCGGATTTAATCATTTCCAGACAGGCAAGTTTACTGCCCCAATAGATATCTTCCTTGGTTAACCGGGCTTCAGCCGGCCAGATTTTTTCTTTTAGCCACTGTTTTAGTGACAAATCATCAGCGTAACCGCGTAGCAGGGTCATAGCCGCGTGAGTATGGCTATTGACTAATCCAGGCAGGATGGCTTTATTTTGGCCATTAATAATTTGAGCGGCTATTTCACTCAAATTCCGACCAATTTTTTTAATTAAATTACCCTCCATCAAAATATCAACAATTTCGCCGTCTAATTGAACATTTTTAATTAAAATTGACATACCCTAAATTGGATTAGCAAACTTTAGTTTGCGTCAGTTTGTGCCCTAACCACGCAGGCTAAAGCCTGCTATTCCTCTCCCTAAAAGATTATTCAACGCTCTTATTATACCAATTATCAAGGGTATTTTACAAATAAAATAATTTGTGTTATTTTGAAGATAAAGAAATAAAAAAATTAATTTAGGCCTCTTTTAAACTATAAAAAGACTGAGAGGTCTTTATTTTAAAATAATCACCTCTTTCAAATATCCGCGGCTGGTCAAACCCGGTCGCTAGCATTTAGAAAAATTTGATCAAATCTAAATATGTTAACTACTAAAAAGGAGAAATTTGTCATCATTGACGGCAATGCAATTTTGCATCGGGCTTGGCATGCTTTACCGCCTTTGACTACCAAAAGCGGCCAATTAGTTAACGCTGTTTATGGTTTTATTTTGATTTTACTTAAAGTGCTAAAAGAACTCAAACCGACTTATCTGGCCGTGACTTTTGACAAAGCCGCTCCAACTTTTCGCCATAAAGAATACAAAGAATATAAAGCTAATCGAGTCAAACAGCCGGACGAACTTTATGAGCAAATCCCCCAGATTAAGCAGGTTGTCTCAGCTTTCGGCGCGCCTATTTATGAAAAAGAAGGTTTTGAAGCCGATGATGTTATCGCCACTTTGGCTCACCAATCCGACCAGGATAATATTATTGTGACTGGCGATTTAGATACTTTGCAGTTGGTTAATAAAAACACCAAAGTTTGCGCTTTGAAAAAAGGCATCAGCGAAACAATAATTTATGACGAAAAAGCAGTTAAAGAACGCTATGGCCTCGTGCCAGAGCAAATGATTGATTTCAAAGCCCTGCGCGGCGATCCTTCGGACAACATTCCTGGTGTCAGGGGCATTGGTGAAAAAACCGCGGCCGAGCTACTGCAAAAATTTGGCTCTTTGGCAAAAATTTACGAGCATTTAAAAGAAGTCAAAGATATCGCGCCTAAGATTAAAGAGGCGCTTTTGACGCACAGAGAGGAAGTTAAACAAAATAAAAAATTAGTAACTTTAATTAAAGAGGTGCCAATTAAATTTTCCCCAGACGACGCGCTTTGGCAAGGCGTTGATCTTAAACAGGTGGTTAATCTTTTTCAAGAATTTGGATTCAGGTCGTTGCTGGGAAAAGTTGAAAATTTGCCGGCCAGACAAAAACAAACTCTCTTTGCCGAAAAAAAAGAAATGGTGGAAAAAAAGACCCTCGAGCATTACCACTTGATTGACGATGAAAAAAAATTCGCTGATTTTTTAACAAAACTAAAAAAGCAGAAAATTTTTGCTTTTGATACCGAAAGCACCGGGCTTGATCCTTTTCGGGAAAATTTATTAGGTATGAGTTTTTCTTGGCAAATTGGAGTCGCTTATTACCTACCCGTTACTTCTTCACAAACTAAAATCCCTCTTGAAGTTTTAAATTTAAAACTTCAACCAATTATTGAAAATCCGCAGATAAAAAAAATCGGCCATAATATTAAATATGATTTAGAAATGTTAGATGGTTTTGGTTGGAAACTTCGGGGCGTTGAATTTGACACCATGATTGCTTCCTATTTACTTAATCCCGGCTCGCGCGCCCACGGCTTGGATAGTTTAGCTTTTTCTGAATTCGGCCATCAAAAAATCAGCATTAAAAGCTTAATTGGCACAGGGCGAGGTCAGGTCAGTTTAGCCCAGGTCCCGAAAGAAAAGGTTTCGGAGTATTCCTGCGAAGATGCTGATTACACCTGGCGACTTTACAATTTATTAGCCAAAGAACTAAAAGAAAGGGGACAAGTTAAATTATTTCAAGAAATTGAAATGCCGCTGGTTGAGATTTTGGCCAAAATGGAAAAGTTTGGAATTAAAATTAATGAAGGGAAACTGGCTAAAATTTCCCAAGAAGTCGGCAGCGAACTTAATCAGTTGGAAAAAAAGATTTATCAGTTAGCCGGCACTGATTTTAATATTAACTCGCCGCTTCAGCTTAAAGAAATTTTATTTAAGAAATTAAATTTAAGCACCGAGGAAATCAGAAAGAATAAAACCGGTTTTTCTACCGCCGCCAGCGAACTTGAGAAGCTTAAGGAAAAACATCCGATTGTCAGTTTAGTTGGCGAGTACCGGGAATTAGCCAAATTAAAATCAACATATTTAGATGCTCTGCCTGCTCTTATTAACCCTAAAACAGGACGGCTTCATACCAGTTTTAACCAGACAGTCACGGCCACCGGCCGGTTTTCTTCTTCTGAGCCGAATTTACAAAATATTCCTGCTCGCGGCAATTGGGGCAAGGAAATCAGATCAGCTTTTATTGCCGAAAGAGGCAATAAAATTTTAGCGGCCGATTATTCGCAGATTGAATTGCGTATTGTGGCTTCTTTGGCGCGCGATGAAAAAATGTTAGCTGCTTTTCGCGCCGGCGAGGACATCCACTCAAGAACCGCCGCCGAAATTTATAATTGCCAGATTAGCGAAGTTACCCCGGATATGCGGCGCAAGGCCAAAGAAGTTAATTTCGGTGTGCTTTATGGCATGCGGGCTTATGGCTTGGCAGAAAGAACTGAAATTTCCCGCGAAGAAGCCAAAGTTTTTATTGACAAATACTTTGCCATTCACCGGGGTATTAAAAAATATATTGATAAAATTATTGCCGAAGCATGCGACAAAGGTTATGCCGAGACACTTTTTGGCAGGAAGCGCTATTTGCCTGAAATTAATTCCGGGGTGCCGCAGATTAGAGCCGCGGCTGAACGGATGGCTATTAATATGCCGATTCAAGGCACGGCCGCTGATCTTATAAAATTAGCTATGATTAAAATTTTTGAAGCTCTCAAGAAGTTTTCGCCGGAAGAAGTGAAAATGATTTTGCAAGTTCATGACGAATTGGTCTTTAAGGTTAAAACCGATTTAGTTGACATAATCGCCAAAATCGTTAAATTAGAAATGGAGCAAGTGATAAAACTTCAAGCACCAATTGAAGTGAAAATAGAAGCAGGAAACAATTGGGGAGAACTCATTGAGTTAAACCCTAAATCTTAAATTCGAAATCCTAAACAAATTCGAATTTAGAATTTTTAACAATTCTATGATTCTTTTTCTTTACGGCGAGGATACTTATCGCAGTCGGAGAAAATTGCGTGAGTTTAAGGAAAAATTTTTAAAAGAAGTTGATCCTTCCGGCTTGAACCTGACTTATCTTTCAGGCGAAAGGTTGGATTTGGAAAATTTTACCAAAACCAGTTTGGCTTCGGCTTTTTTAGCCAAAAAAAGAATGATTATAATTGAGGATCTCTTGAGCCGCAACAAAAACAAATCATTTAAAGACGATTTGCTTAATTTGCTTTTGGAAAAAAACCAGAGGATTAATAATATCCTGCTTTTTTACGAATCGCAAAAAATTGCAACCAAAGATAAATTGTTTGCTTTTTTGGCTGCTCAGCGCTACGCCCAGGAATTTTCACCCTTAAGCAGCGCTCCTCTTGAGCGTTGGCTGAGAAATGAAGCTTTATCTCGCGGAGCCAAACTTGAGGCAAAAGCGGTTGATTTATTGATTAGTTTTTTAGGTAATGATTTGTGGCAATTAAACGCGGAACTTGATAAATTAATCGCTTATAAATTTAATTTGCAAGAAAGAATTTTAAACGACAAAGTCGAGATTGTTATAACCGGCGAAGATATCAAATTATTAGTCAAAGGTAAAATCAGCGAAGATATTTTTGCCCTGACCGATGCTTTGGGGAAAAAAGATAAAAAACAGGCCCTGCATTTGCTTCACGAACAGTTAGTTGGCGGCTTGGATCCGCTCCAGCTTTTAGCTATGATAACCTGGCAGTTTAGAATTTTGCTTTTGGCTAAGGATTTGATTCAGAATCAGCCCCAGGCTAGAATCAGCAGCCGTCTGAACATTCATCCTTATGTGGCTCAAAAAGCAATTTTGACTTGCAAAAATTTTGAGTTTGGAGAACTTAAACAAATCTATCAGGAACTTCTTGGGATTGACATAAACATTAAAACTGGGGTGGACCCAGTTTTAATGTTTGATTTATTTGTCAGTAAAATAAGATAATTTCTATTTTTTAAGTTTTGATTTTAACAAATTTAACATTTTGGCTAACCTAGATTTATAACGGTTGGCCGTATTTTTTTTAATAATGTTTTGGGGGGCAGCTTTATCCAAGGCCTTAATGGTTTTTTGCAGTAACTCTTCGGCTTGAGTTAAATTCTCAATAATAATACTTTTTTTTGTCTTTTTAATTAGATACTTTAGATTAGACAAAATTTGAAGATTTCTTTGCCGTCTTTTGCTACTTTGACGCAGCGCTTTTTTAGCTGATTTTTTAATTGGCATAATTCATTAAGTTAAAGTGAATTAATTAATATTGGAGAACTTTCTCTTATTTCCTAATATGACTTTTATTAACCTTCTAAAATCCCAATTACCAAACACCAAATCCCAAACAAATCCTAAATTCAAAATTCTAAAAGTTTTGAATTTTGGTCATTGGAGTTTGAGTATTCTTTGGAAATTGGAAATTGGAAATTGGAAATTTATCGTCCTATTCCTTTATATATTATACCTAAATTTTTAATTTTGTCTTTATTAAAAGAATTTTTGCCATCAACAATAACCTTGATACCATAATCTTTAAATTTTTCAACCGGGATTTGCAAAAATTCCAAATGATTAGTTGCCAGTATTAGGGCCTCGGATTTTTCTAAGAGTTCCTCAATATTTTTAACAGTTGAAAGATTCGTTAGGTGCGGGTCATAGAGATGAAGTTTCGCGCCTTTATCTTTTAAAATTTTAATTATTTCTAAAGACGGACTGCGGCGCAAATCACTGACATTGGCTTTGTAAGAAATCCCTAAAATGCCGATGTTAGTTCCCTTGATGGATTTTTCAATTTTATTAAGCGCTTCTTGGAGTGTTTCTACTGTATAATGCGGCATACTATTATTGATTTCTCTGGCGACGCGCAGGAAACGGTGATCAAAATCATTTTCCTTGGCCTTCTCAATTAAGTAATAGGGGTCAACTGGAATGCAATGTCCGCCCACGCCGCAACTGGGCCAATGAGCCAGAAAAGCAAAGGGTTTAGTAGCAGCTCCTCTGATAACATTAACAATATCAATTCCCAATTTGTCAAAAGATTTAGCCAGTTCATTAACAAAAGCAATATTAATATCACGAAAAGAATTTTCTACAATTTTTGTTGCTTCAGCTTCGCGAATAGTTTTCATTAACATAATTGGTGCTTCAATAACATTTTGGTAAAACTCTTGGGCTAACTTCAATCCCGTTTCATCAAGGGCACCAAGAACCCTGGGAATATTAGTCACATTCCATTTAGGGTCCCCTGGATTAACCCGCTCTGGGCAATGAGCTAAAAAAAAATCCCGACCACCAAGATGTCCTGCTTTTTCAAAAATCGGCTTGATTATTTCTTCGCAAACACCTGGGTTAACAGTTGATTCTAAAATAACCAAAACGCCTTTTTTCATGTTCTCGGCGATTGTTTTGGAAGCGTTGACAATGGGCTCTAAAATCGGATAATATTTTTCATCAACCGGGGTTGGCACGCAGATTAAAAAAATATCGCAGGGTCGCATTGGGCGCGGATCATGAAGGGTATTGATTTTAACTTTGGGCAAAATTTCATCCAGATATTTTTCTTTGACAATGTTTACGCCTTGATCAATTAGTTTTAATTTTCCCAAATCAGTGTCAAGGCCAAAAACCTCATAACCCTTAGCCGCAGCCATAACTGCCAAAGGAAAGCCGACATAGCCCATGCCGACCACGCAAACTCTTGGTTTAGCTGGTTTTTGGCTTTCTGCGGCAGGATTTTTAATTTTGGCTAAGCCCTGGCTTAAAAGCAATTCGTCAAGTTTGGCGTTTAATTCATTTGTTGTTTTATTATTGTTATTTTCTTCCATAAGCAGCGCCATTTATATTAGATTATTTACAAGTTAACCAATTATAATAAAAATTTTAAAATTTGTCAAGATTTAATTATAATACAGGGCTTCTTTTTTTGGCAAAGTAGGATATAATTATAAGCACTAAGGATTGACGGAATAGGAAAATTGTTATAAGATAAAATGAATCAATAAAAATTTTATGAATATCTCAGAATTAGCGAGAATCCTAAAAGTACCCTTACCAGAGTTGCGCGAGATTTTGCCGCAAGTCGGTTTTGATGTTGGCCACAAAGCCATTAAAGTTGACGATTGGGTAGCTAGAAAAATTATCAATAACTGGCCAGAACTGGCTAAAAAATATCAAGCTATCAAGATGCCGGCGAAAAAAATTTTAGAAGAAAAACAAAAGAAGCAAGCCAAATCTACTCTTTCCATTCCTCATTATTTAACTGTTCGGGAATTGGCCCAGCGACTGGGTTTGCCGGTCAGTAAAGTTTTAAATGAACTGATGAAAAATGGAATTTTTACTTCTCTGAATGAAAAAATAGATTATGAAACCGCTTCAATTATTGCTTCGGATTTGGGTTTTGAGATTTTACTAGAAGAAGAGGGAATGAAAGAGCAAGAAGTTGAGCGTGATCTTATCGGCGAGATAATCAAAAAGGAAGAAAGCCAAATGGCCCAGCGACCGCCAGTAGTGGTGGTAATGGGCCACGTTGATCATGGTAAAACTAAATTACTTGACGCCATTCGGAAAACCCATGTGACAGAAGGTGAAAGTGGCGGCATTACCCAACATATCGGGGCATATCAAGCAAAGCGCAAGGGGCGTCTCATTACTTTTATTGACACGCCCGGGCATGAGGCCTTTACTATTCTTCGCTCTCGCGGCGTTAAAGTAGCTGATGTGGCGATTTTAGTTGTGGCGGCTGATGATTCGGTCAAGCCGCAAACCATTGAGGCCTTAAAAATTATCCAAAATGCTCATTTGCCGTTTGTAGTAGCGATTAATAAAATTGATAAAGATGAAGCTAATCTTGATAAAGTTAAACAAGATTTATCTCAATTGGGTCTGGTGCCGGAGGACTGGGGGGGCAAGACCACTTGCGTGCCAATTTCGGCTAAAGCGGAAATTGGCATCAATGATTTATTAGATATGCTACTTTTAACCGTAGATTTGGAAAAAGACAAAATTAGAGCTAATCCGGCTGGCCAAGCCGTTGGTACAATTATTGAATCGCATTTAGATAAAGGAGAGGGGCCGGTGGCAACGATTTTAGTCCACAACGGCACTTTTAAAGAAGGCGACGGTTTAGCAGTCGGCCAAGTAGTTATTGGCAAAATCCGTTCAATGAAAGATCACGCTGGCAAAATTTTAGCAGAAGCCTTGCCGGCTATGCCAGTTAAAGTCTCTGGTCTTAAAAATTTGCCACAAGTCGGTGAAGTGGTTGAAAAAGTTGATGAACTTAAAAAATATGAAACAAAAATAAAAAAACAAGAAATTTTTCGGCCAACTTTTGTTGAAACTCAACCCTTAGCCCAATCAGAAGAAAAAGATAAAATCGTGATTAATTTGATTCTTAAAGCCGATGTTTTAGGATCTTTAGAGGTTATCAGTGAAACCCTGGAAAAATTAAGTAATCAAGATGTTAAGGTTAATGTTATTAGTCAGGGCTTAGGTAATATTAATGAAGCTGATGTTTTGCGAACCGAGTCAGCTAGTAAATTAGCCGCCACGATTCTGGCTGGTTTCAGCGTCGGCATTCAATCCTCGGCTCTGACTTTAGCTAAAGAAAAAGGCATTGAAATTAAAATTTACAAAGTGATTTACAATCTGTTAGATGACGTTAAAGCCATAATAGAAAAAACAATTGAGATAGAAATAGTTAAAAAAATATTAGGCAAAGTCAAGGTTTTGGCCATTTTTAGAACTGAAAAAGACAGAATGGTTGTCGGCGGAAAAGT